>NZ_CP030856.1 GCF_003325355.1 Runella rosea | reverse complement strand
AAAAATCAGGCGTTGAAAAAGCCTTGTTTCTTGAAACCATTGCCGAAGAAATTGAGCATATCGGTGACGCTTTGGTAGAAATTGCCACCGCCGAAACGGGTTTGCCCGCAGGGCGTATTCAGGGTGAGCGCGGTCGCACTACGGGGCAGTTGCGCTTGTTTGCACAACTCTTGCGGGAGGGTTCGTGGGTAAACGCCCGCATCGAAACGGCGATTCCTGACCGTCAGCCGCTACCAAAAGTTGATTTGCGTATGATGCAGCGTCCTTTGGGGCCAGTCGGCGTATTTGGCGCGAGCAATTTCCCGTTGGCATTTTCGGTAGCAGGCGGAGATACGGCTTCAGCGTTGGCAGCGGGGTGTCCAGTGATTGTAAAAGCACACTCGGCGCATCCAGGCACTTCTGAGTTGGTTGGTAAAGCCATTCAGCAGGCCGCGATTAAATCGGGTATGCCCGACGGCGTATTTTCGTTGTTGCACGGCAGCGGTACCGAAGTGGGCGCCGCTTTGGTCCAACATCCTTATATTAAAGCCATTGGCTTTACGGGTTCGTATCAAGGTGGCATGGCGCTGGTTCAATTGGCGGCCAATCGCCCCGAGCCGATTCCTGTCTATGCCGAGATGGGAAGTACCAATCCCGTGTTTATTTTACCCCAAATCATGAAAGAAAAAGGGGCACAGATTGCGCAGCAATTTGCCGCTTCGGTGACCTTGGGTGTGGGGCAGTTTTGCACCAATCCGGGCATGATTATTGCCAATAAAACGGAAGATTATCAACCCTTTTTGGCGGATTTGGAAACCCAATTTCAAAATGTTTCGGGTGGTGTGATGCTCACGGGCGGAATCCAGAAAGCTTATACGCAAGGAATTGCAAAACACCTTGAGAATGAAAGTGTATCCATCGTAGCAAAGGGAGTAGAGGCAAAAGGATTTACGGCGGTTCAACCGATTTTGTTTAAAACCGACGCCAACGCCCTTGCCCAAGACCATACGCTTTCGGAAGAAATATTTGGCCCAACCAGTGTGTTGGTAGAAGCCGACAGCAAAGAAGAAATGTTGCGCATTGCCGAAACCATGGAAGGCCACCTTACGGCTACCGTTCACGGTACGCCCGAAGAATTGGCAGAGTATGCAGATTTAATCGATTTGTTGGAACAAAAGGTGGGACGTTTACTCATCAACGGTTTCCCAACGGGCGTGGAAGTTTGCCACGCGATGATGCACGGTGGCCCGTTCCCTGCTTCTTCCGATTCTCGGAGTACATCGGTCGGAACTGCCGCTATTTACCGTTTTACCCGTCCCGTCAGTTACCAGAATTTCCCTGAAAATCTGTTGCCTGATGAATTGAAAAATGCCAATCCGTTGGCTATCTGGCGTTTGGTAAACGGTGATTTTCAAAAAGCTTAAAATTTTAATAGGTTAAAAATGAGCAGTTAAAGGACTTCTACATTGTAGAAGTCCTTACTTAACTTCCTCAAAATCATTCACTCAACTTTTTTTACAATGCACACCTATTTGAGTGTACATCCCAAAGACAACGTTTTAGTTGCGCTGCAAAATCTGCCGAAAGGCACTAAAATTGATTTCAATGGTCGGTCGTTTGAATTGGTCATGGATATTCCTGCCAAGCATAAATTTGTGACCGAAAACTTGACAACGGGCGGCCACGTGACCATGTACGGCGTGTTAGTAGGAAAAGCGACCCAGCCCATTCAAACGGGGGAGCAGGTTACTACCTTCAACCTTAAACATGATTCGGACGAATATTCGGTAAAGAAGCGCAAACCGCAGTTGGATTGGCACATTCCTGATGTTTCCAAGTGGGAAAACCGAACTTTTATGGGCTATCATCGGTCGGATGGGCAAGTTGGAACGGCCAATTATTGGCTGGTATTACCTTTGGTTTTTTGCGAAAATCGAAATATCCTAAAACTCAAAGACGCGTTTGACAAAGCCCTTGGCTACGCCTTCCCTGATATTTATCTCCAGCAAACACAGGAATTGGTTCAACTGTTCAAGTCTCAAGGTCCCGATGGTCTGAGCGAATACACACCAGGTTATACTTCAGAAAAACCAACGATTCAACCGCTTTTTCCTAATTTGGATGGGATTAAATTCTTGACGCACGAGTCGGGTTGTGGCGAAAACAACCAAGATTCGGCGCTGTTGGCGGCTTTGTTTGGGGCGTATGCCAACAATGCCAACGTGGCAGGAATTACAGTCTTGAGCTTGGGTTGTCAGAAAACCCAGTTTGAAGATTTAACGCAGGAAATCAAGACGCGCAATCCACTGTTTGATAAACCCATTTTATTTTACGAACAGCAATCCTACGGGACGGAATTTGAGATGCTTTCGGCGGCTATCAAGGGTACTTTTCAGGGCCTCGTTGAAGCCAATAAGTTGGAAAGACAGCCCGCCCCGCTTTCTAAACTCAACATCGGACTTAAATGCGGTGGCTCCGACGGTTTTTCGGGAATTTCTGCCAACCCCGTTTTAGGGCATTTGTCTGACATTGTCGTGGCGCTGGGCGGCAGAACTTATCTGGCCGAATTTCCCGAGTTGTGCGGCGTAGAGCAGGAACTCATTGACCGCTGTGTGGATGAAGAAAAAGCGCAAAAATTTGAAACCCTCATGCGCGACTACGCCGCCAAAGCCGAAGCCGTGGGCGCAGGTTTTGACATGAACCCGTCGGCTGGAAACATCAAAGATGGTTTGATTACCGACGCCATCAAATCGGCGGGAGCGGCCAAAAAAGGCGGTACCGCCCCCATCGCCGATGTATTGAATTATACCGAGGTTTCAAAAGTGCCTGGTTTGCATTTGGTTTGTACACCAGGAAACGACGTACTGGCCACTACTGGACAGGCGGCTTCGGGCGCTACGATTACGCTGTTCACGACGGGATTGGGAACGCCTACGGGTAACCCCATTTGTCCAATGGTGAAGGTAGCAACCAACACAAAATTGGCTCAGAAGATGTCTGACATTATTGATTTTGACTGCGGCCCGATTATCGTCGGTGAGAAAACCATCGAACAAACCGCCGAAGATTTGCTGGATTATTGTATTGATTTGGCAAGCGGAAAATTCAAAACCAAAGCACAACTGCTTGGTCAAGATGACTTTATGCCGTGGAAACGGGGTGTAAGTTTATAAGTTTTTAACTTTCAAAAAGGGGCTGCTTTGAATATTCGAAGCAGCCCCTTTTATTTTTATCTCATCAAGATAAGCTATAACCTAAAAAATCCTGTTGAAAATTCAGATTCAAAATCCAAGCCCTGCGTACAGTTGGCACCTAATCGACCCATGGCATCTGAACACATGGCCCCGTAGCCATTGCCCCCCGTGCAGATGTATTGTTCCCGTCCGATTTGGGCAATCAGCGGGCGGCGCGATTGGGTGTATTCAATGATGCAGTGTTTGATTTGAAACGATAAGAAATCAATCGTTGGACATAAATCAATCGCCATTTGTTTCAGCACCGCCAATTGTTCGGGTAACGGCTCTCGGCAAAACCAGTTTTTTATGTCTTCCAAATTTGTCAAAAAACGGTCGTCTTTCAGATTAGCGCCGAGTTTAAAATAGTATTTCTCATCGGGATAAAGTACGGGTTGAATACCATAAATTTCGTCGTAAGTGTCTGTTTTGCAGGTGTATAAAATGGAAGGCATCTGCTGTAATTCTTCGGCCTGTTTTTTTGAGACCTCGGCCAAGATGATGGTTTCCGTTTTTATTTCCAACGGAACATCAGGGGTGTTAAATTGAAAAAAAGGATGAAAAACGCCCGTGGCATACAGCACTTTCTTCGTCCGAAAGGTTTGCGCCTTTCCCGTGGTTACTTCATAAAAATCGGTTTTGTCAATAACGGTTTCTACCACATCGTCGACCAATTTGCCGCCCGATTTAGCGAAAATAGCCAACTGGGCTTCAATCAATAAACGCGGATTCAAATGCCCCGACAATGCTTTTTCGAAGTAAGCAACCGACGGTTTTTGAAAATAAAAGTAAGGAAAAAGCTGTTCAAGTTGAGTTTCATTCAAGACCTGAAAATCATTTGCTTCTTTTGCTAGTAGTTGATAATCAATGGCTTTGTTGAAATGATCGTCGGGCAGTAGATCGCTTACGTAGAGGCACCCTTCATTGCCGTAAAAAGCTATGCCTGATTGGTCAACAATAGATTTAAACGCCGCTTGGGTTTGGGTGTTTAGCTTACTCCAATCTTTGGTTTTACCGATTTTTCGGGTTACTCTTCCCGAATCGTAATGGCTCGAAAACACTTTTGCATCCTTAAAATCAGCGGGTTTGGGTTCTGATGGTCCAATCAAGAGCGTTTTTAAACCATCCGTTTGTAAATACTTCGCCGCTGGGGAGCCAAACAAACCGCGTCCAATCACAATCACATCGTATATTTCTGACATAGTGTTCATTAAAACCGCTTAATAAAGCAGCAAAATAAACCCTTTTGACCAAAGATATGTAACTTGTTTTGTTGGGAAATAATGAAGGCAATTAAAACGAAAAGCCAGCACGGAGGGTTAACCGGTTAAAATCTTCGGTTTTTTCAATGTTTAATTGTGTAACTGACGACCGTTGAAATCGGTAGCCTGCACCGATGACAAAGCCCGTATTGTTAGTGAATAATATTTTTAAACCAATCCCCCCCGCAAAGGTGCTACCGCCGCCAAATCGGAGATTGTCGACGTCGTTGGAGGTGGCGTTGAAACCATAGCCGCCTTCCACAAAATAGAAGGGTATCTTATCACCTGTGCGGCTAAAATCTCCCCGGAGGCTAAGAACGACTGGCACAAAAGTTTGGACGGCGTACAAATCCGCACCAATCCCCAAGCCCGTGTATAACCACTGATTAAACTTGTAACCGTTGGTGGTTTGAAAAGAAAAGGCGGAAGTAGTGACACCATTGGAGGCACGGTTGCTCATGGCCAGCGGTCCCAATTCAGTGTAGTGAACAAAGCCTTTTTCTTTGTATTTGATATTAGGGTTAGACGTTTTTAAAGGGACTGTTTTTTCAATTTCAGAATGCTGAAAAACCCATTGGCTTTGGTCGTAGGTTTCAATTTTGTAAACGGGGCTTTCCTGCAATACTTTGCCACGAATGATAGAGCCGTTTTTAAGATAAAGACTTACATTTTTGGGAGATTGTCCAATTGATAACGTGCTGTAAAAGAGAGCTATAACGAGAAGTGATTTTTGAGGAAAAGGTTTCATTGTAATAACTAAATTAAATGGGTCTTAATTATCCAGCCAGACTTTAAACTCTGGACTTCTTTCTTTGCTGACGTATGTGTCTTGTTCAAAAGTAGGTTTAAGATAGACCTGAAGTCGGCTGTTGAGGAGGGTTTTAACCTTTTGTACAGCGTCTATCCCCACAATCAATTTTCGGTTGATTCTGAAAAACAACTGTGGGTCAAGGATTTCTTCTAAGCTCTCCAAATTGTAATCAATCAGGTACTTTCGGCCCTCGTTGGTGACTAAGTAAACAACCTTGTCGTCGGCAAAAAAATAGGCTACTTCGTTGATGTTTTTAAACTGAATGGTATCCCCAAATTTAACCAAAAATCGATTCTTATATTTTTTGCTTAGGGATTGTATTGTTTGCTTAATACGCTGAATATCAAAGGAAGAAATACTTTTTCGGTCTTGCATCAAGGTGTGATACTTGGCAAGAGCATTGTTTAATTCGTGTTTATCGATAGGCTTCAATAAATAATCAATACTGTTGATTTTGAAGGCTTGCAAGGTGTATTGGTCATACGCAGTCGTAAAAATGACGGGACTTTTGACCGATACACGGTCAAACAAGTTGAAACATAAACCATCCGATAAATGGATGTCGAGCAGCATCAAATCGGGTTCGGGATTGTGTCGGAGCCAGGCGGCGGCATCTTCAACCGACTCCAACGTCTCAACCACTTCAATAGAAGGATCAAATTCGTTGAGGAGTTGTGAAGCTCTTTTAGCAGAAAGGGCTTCATCTTCTAAAATCAATACTTTCATGGCTTGTCAATGGCTAAAAGTGGGAAGAAGCTAGTCTGCACGTTCAATTTCGGACGAAAAAGCGGGTTCTTTGAGACGTATCAGTGGAATCGTGACGCTGAATTGTTCGTTGGTTTCCGCAATAAGAATGCCTTTTTGCCCCAGAAATTCGTACCGTTTTGAAATGTTGCTCAATCCCAATTTTGTTGATTCTTCTTCATCAACTATTTTTCGTTGCAAATTGTTTTTGACGGTCACCGAAGCGCCATCGACGCTGAAGATGTCAATGTGCAGTGGTTTACTCTTGGCAATTACGTTGTGTTTGATGGCGTTTTCAACCAGCATTTGCAGCGATACGGGTACGATATACGCGGATAAACACGAAGGAGCAATTTGAATATTGATTACTAAACCCGTTTGAAAACGGGTTTTAAGTAAATAAAGATAGGATTCGATAAAATTGATTTCTTCACTCAATTCAATAATTTCCTTTTCATGACTCTTCAACAAGTACCGATACACCCTCGAAAACTGCCGTACAAATTCCACGGAAGCATTGGCGTCGGTCGGAATTAAAGCGCTTAAAACACTCAGATTGTTAAATAGAAAGTGGGGGTTAACTTGGTTTTTAAGGGATTGGAGTTGGGCCTGCGTACTAATTTTTTTATAGTTCTCAACTTCTTTATAGCTGTGTTCTAGCTGAAGGTGGTATAAATAAATGATGTGGATAGTATTCAGAAAGAGATTGATACGAAAACAGACCATCAAAAAAAGCTTCAAGGATAATACCCAATCCTGCATACGGGACGAAATGGTCAGGTAACAAACGATTCCGCCCAACATTAAGGTGATGAATAATGTAATCAGAATACTGCCCGTAAAATTATAGGCGATTCTTTTCCAAAATATTTTGATATTCTTACCAGAAATGTAATTGTCCCACACGCGGTTGCCTTCCCAAATCCCGATGACTACCAAGATAAAAAGAGCTAAAATCACTGACTTTGGGGTACCAATCGGATAATGGTCAAATGCTTCTACTAGGACCGTATTCAGAAATGAATACAGTCCTAGCAAAATCATGTATACAAACCGATTTCGAATGGAAAACATAGCGGTAAAAGGGATATTGGAATTAAAAAAAGGGCAAACCCCGTTTGATGAAGAAACGAAGCCTGCCCGTGGGTTATTCCTTTAATTAGGGTAGCAACACCTTGTCAATCACATGGACAACTCCGTTGGTGGCCAGAATGTTTGCCGCTGTAATGTTGGAAGCACCGCTGGTTTTTCCCACCACTTTCGCGCCACCAGAAAGGTTAAACGTAACTTTACCCGCAGGGTTGGCGGTAGAAACCTCACCTGAAACGTTTGGCAAATCGGTTGAGAAAACGCGACCTGGTACCACGTGGTAGAGCAATACATTGGTCAAAAGGGTTTTATTGGCGGGATCCAATAAAGCTGATTTAGGAGTGGTCTTGTACAGTTCGGTAAATGCGGCGTTGGTTGGCGCAAAAACCGTCAGACCATTGGCCGAAGCTGAAGCAAGAGCGGTTGCAACTGCGGGGTCAGCGGCCAAAACAAGCGATACCAACTCCGAAAAATTGCTGTTGCCCTGTGCTACTTGCACCAACGATTGCGTAGGAGGTACAATTACGTTGTCAATCACGTGGATTACTCCGTTGGAGGCGCTTACATCGGTAGCAATCACTTTGATGTTGCCATTGATAAACACACCGTCGGCATTCTTTGAGAGATAAATGTCGTTGTTTGTATTTACGGTTTTTACCGTTCCGCTTTTTACATCAGCGGCTTTTACATTGCCACTTAGCACGTGGGTCGTCAAGATGGGCGTGAGTGCTTCTTTAGTCAAACCGTCCAGACTGGTGATCCCCGCTTTGGTAAAAGCGGCGTTATTTGGCGCAAAAACCGTAAATGGGCCTGTCCCCTGCAAAGTAGTCACCAATTCTGCCTTTGATAAGGCCCCGACAAGGGTGGAGAACTGCGGGTCGGCCGAGGCTACGCCAGCAATATTACCAAGCGCAGGGGTTGACGGAGCGTCGTCGTCATCGTTGCAAGCCGTAAATGAGAGCGCCAGCACTGCCGCCGCGAGATAGATTTTGAGGGTGTTACTTCTGAGGGTAGTTTTCATGATTGGATGATATTTAACGTTTGAAAAATGGTTGATTAACTGCACAAAGAAGTCTCGTAGACGTCAAATCGTTTTTTTTTACGGACTGAATCAACCATTTTTAGGAGTGAACCGCCTGTTTTTTGGGAGTGAACTGGGGTTTTATTTGTTCAATCATAAATCAAAATTTATTGCTCAATTAAGGCTTGAAAAGAGGATATTTTTGCAAATAACAAGACTTATTTGGCGTAGAATAGTCGCATTTAATGATCTAAAAAATGGAAAGCGCTTTTGAAAAATACATTCAGTCTTATTTTGGAATCCCACCCGAAACGGTGGCGGAAATCGTCTCTTATTTTCAGCCAATGACTTTAGGGAAAGGGGAATATTTTCTGAAAGAAGGGGCAAAATGCGATAAAATGGGTTTTGTGCAATCGGGCATCATGCGCGAATACCTCATCGAAGAGCAGGGCCGAGAAGTGACCAAATGGATTTCTACCTCAGGGTATTTTGTCGTTGATATTGCCGCTTTTTTGTTTCGTTTTCCCGCCCGTTGGAATCTTCAAGCCCTTTCAGACTGTGAATTATTGGTCATTCACCAGAATGATTACGCCCAAATCGGTCAAAAAGTACCCCAATGGCCCGAATTGGAGAAACTGTTTATTGCCCGTTGCTTTACGATTCTGGAGCAACGCATCGTAACGCACCTGTCTTTGACGAGCGAAGAGCGTTACGAACTTTTTTTTACCCATCATCGGGAGTTGTTCAACTTGGTACCGTTGCAGTATTTGGCTTCTATGCTCGGCATGACCCCCGAAACTTTCAGCCGAATCAGAAATAAATTGGCCAAACGCACTTCTTGATTTTTGTCAAGAGAGATGATATAAATGGGCGCGACCTTTGTAGCATCAATCAATGCAAAAAATAAGTAAGACAATGAAAATCAACCCAAATGCCCCCGTCAAACAAGCAAAACAGATTATGATTTATGCCACACCCGAAAAGGTATGGGCCGTATTGACCGACATCAATCATTGGGTAAACTGGAACGACAGAATTACCCAAGCGCAGGCATCTCAAACTCCGCGCGTAGGCGTTCGGTTTGATTGGAAGGTAAACGGGGCAAAAATAAAATCAGTGCTTCACTCCGTTGAAATCAATAAAAGCTTTGGATGGAGCGGGACCACCTTTGGCGGTTCGGCCATTCATAATTGGTATTTATCCGCCCAAAATGGTGGAACACTGGTGAATGTTGAAGAAAGTATGGAAGGTTGGCTGGTGTATTTATTTAAGAACAAAATGAACAAAGACCTTGAAAAGGATATGCAATTTTGGCTAGAAATGCTGAAAAAAGAATGTGAAAAATAGGCTTGCCGCTGTAAATCCCCTACCCAAAGAGAGTAATTTTTGGCGTAATGAGTAATTTTTGGGTCAATAATCATTATGTAAATAAATGATAACGAACCTTTTAAAGCCTAGTACTACAATGCGACTAATTCAGTTTATAGATTCGGATAACCAACCCCGCGTGGGCATTGTCAAAGATGACAAAATTCAAATTTTGTCGGCGATAAACTCTGTTTATGAATTATTTCATGATGCTGCTAAAAACAATCTAAGTCTGGAAGAGAGAGCTACAGCGTTGGCTGGTGAACAGTATCTTGAATACGAAACTTTAGTAAAGACAAATAAACTTCTACCGCCTTTAACCCATCCCGACCCGTATCATACGTGGATTTCAGGCACGGGATTGACGCACTTAGGCAGTGCCTCCTCTCGCAACGCGATGCACGATAAAACCAACGTGGCCCAGCTTACCGATTCGATGAAAATATTCAACATGGGAGTGGAAAACGGGAAAATGCAAGCGGGTATTCCTGCCTCCCAACCCGAATGGTTTTTCAAAGGAAATGGCTTGATGGCGGTTAATCCGGGGCAGGATTTAATGTCGCCCGCGTTTGCAATGGACGGTGGCGAAGAACCTGAAATGGTGGGTTTGTACATTGTGGATGCGCAGGGGACTCCGCAGCGTATCGGATTTGCCGTAGGAAACGAGTTTTCAGACCACAAAATGGAGCGTATCAACTACCTTTATTTGGCCCATTCCAAACTACGAAATTGCTCCTACGGGCCAGAGCTGTTGTTAGGCAACCTTCCCGAATCCGTCAAGGGAACCAGTCGCATTATTCGTGATGATAATGTACTTTGGGAAAAGGAATTTTTGACGGGCGAGGCACACATGAGCCATAATTTGGCCAATTTGGAACACCATCACTTTAAACACAAATTGTTTAGACAGCCGGGAGATGTGCATGTTCACTTTTTCGGAACGTCGGTATTAAGCTTTGCTGATGCCATCGAAACCCAAGAAGGTGATGTTTTCGAAATAATGGCAGAAGGTTTTGGGAAGCCTTTACGCAACCGATTGACTATCGAAAAATAATGAGAATTCATTTTACTCATCTTATTTTGAAAAATCAATAATTGCATATAACTAATTAATAATCAATCATTTAAATATAGCTATATTCAAAGCTTAAAGCCAGAATAGCGATAAAATACCAATTGAAAAAATACGACTATCTCTGAAGTTTAAGATTTAACAATAAACGCGTCAAATCAAAGAAATTATTCTTTGATTTGACGCGTTTATTGTTGGCGTTAACTACCTTAAATCTTTGGTTCCCAACCTTTTTCGTACTCACGTCCCCACAGTTTCATGGCGTCGCGGTCGCGGATATGGCCGTTTTGAGGGTCAACTTCGAAAGACTTATTGGTACGATAAGCAATGTTGGCTAGGTGACAAAGTAGGGTACTTTTAGCCCCTTCGTCGATGGGTGAGGCTTGTTTTGCCTTGCCCCGTACAGCGTCAAAGAAATTGACCACGTGGCGAGTGGTCATGTCGCCGCCCCCGCCCAGGGCAGTGCCTGCTTCCGAGCCAGTCGACTTACTGTCTTTGATTACTTTGCCGTCTCGATTAAATAATTTATAGCCGTCGCGGTCAACGTATACGCTTCCGTTACTGCCATAGATAACCGTTCCCCGGTCGCTGCCGTAGGTTTTATGACCGTTTCGGCTTTTACCATCCCACTTAATTACCTTATTTCCAGGAAAACGGAACATGGCATCCATTGTATCGTACATGGTCCAACCATCGTCCAAGAAAGAGCGTTTGGCGGCTTCAACCATTACAAATTCGGGAAATTCTACCTGCAAAGCCCAACGCGCCACGTCCAATTCGTGGGTGGCGTTGTTGCCGCTTTCGGCAGTACCGTAATCCCAACCGTACCAGTGCCAGTTATAATCCCAAGTATCGTGGGTGTATTCTCTGCGGGGAGCGGGCCCCTGAAACAACTCCCAATCCAAACCATCAGGAACGGGGGCTTTTTTAGGAACAGGAACCTCCCCGCGTGAGGCAGCGTAGAAAGCCACGGCTTTGTAGGCCGTTCCGATAGCACCGTTATGGATTTGGTTAATAATGTCAATCGACTCCAACGACGAACGTTGCTGATTGCCCATTTGAATCACTTTACCGTATTTTTTCTGGCATTCTGCCAAAATTTCACCTTCACGAGGATTATGGCTACAAGGTTTTTCGACATAAACGTGTTTCCCCGCCTGCACGGCCATCCACGTACCAGGTGCGTGCCAGTGGTCAGGAGTTGCGTTTATGATGGCATCTACTTGTTTATCAGCGTATATTTTACGGAAATCGTTTTCTAATTTTGGCGCATAAGTAATGTGCTTTGAAAACTTTTGGGCCGCTGATTCGCGCTGTTTTTTCATGACATCGCACAAATAAATCAACTCTACATTGCTGCTTTTAAGGCCAATAGGCTCATAATACGCCCCTAAGCGGCGCCCCAAGCCCAAAATGGCCAGGTTGATGCGGTCGTTGGCTCCGATGATTTTAGCGTAACTTTTGGCCGACATGCCGTTTGCCAACCCGCCAAAGGTTAGGCCAGCGGTGCTCAATGCGGCTTTTTTTATAAATTCTCTTCTCGAATTTTCCATTTTAAATTAGTTTAAATACTTGTCTGTTAGTAAAATAGCTTATTTGAAGCAGGTGATTATGTCTACACTTTGCGTTTGCCTTTTTTGGAGGCTTCACAAACCCCTTTGAAATACCCTACCGACTCGGCAATGCCCGCCAAGGGGTCTTTCATGTCTTTTTCGTATTCCAAGCTGCAACATCCGTCGTATTTTACCTTACGAAGCATGGCCACAAACGCAGGAACATCAATCACTCCACGGCCTAATTCGCAGGTTTTTCCCTCTTTTGAAGCGGCGGTTACGTTTTTAAGGTGAATATCAAAAATCCGTTTGTTGTATTTTTCTAAATCTGCAATAGGATCATCACCAAAGCGCATGTCGTGGCCCATGTCAAAACAAAGACCGATGCGCGGGTCAAGATTTTTAACAGCATCAATCACCGACGAGGCATTAGGCCAAAGTTTAATATCTGGGCCGTGAATGTGAATTGCGTAACGCATGTCATACTCTTTCACTTTCTTGTCAATGTAAGGCAAAAGGTCTTCATTGGGAACCCCAACGATGAGTTTTACCCCAACACGCCGCGCATAATCGAAGCCATTGTCGATTTCTTGCGTTGTTTTCATATAAATTGGACCCACGGCATAGCCCGTTACCCCTGATTTTTTTAGGGTTTCGTGAAACGTAACGATTTGCTCAGCTGTACTATTAAAAGGCAAATGGAAATCTTTGATACACAGGTAGTGTACGTCCACTTTTTTCATCATTTCGAGGGCTTGGTCCAGCTTGAAATGCACGAAACTGTAGCCGGCAATTCCCAATTTAAACAGGTCTTCGTTGGCCTGAGCGTTGGTTTGGGATGCACCAAAGGAAGCCGCTGCGGGGCTCGCCAATGCGATGGTCCCCATGGCATTTTTAAGGAATGATCTACGGTTGGTCATGAAAGGGGAGTATTATGTGCCTGCGCACGGTTGATGGTTTTTGGGTTATTTTATCAATGATTATCAAGAATCCTTTTCGGGAGGGTACGCCTTAGTGATGCCGTTTGTGCAACGCCTTAAATTTTAAAGAAGGGGTTTGTTTTTCTCTACTTACTGGCATTTTCTGTTAAAGGCTAAAAGGGAGAGCGGGCATTGGTTACGCAAACGTTTTCGTTAAAAGTTGAACGTAAGCTATTGACTATCTGCACAATGCGTAACTTGCAGAGTATGAATGGCTCCCCCAAATAATCGTACGGATTTGTCCGCCGGGAATTTTTTTTCAATAATTCAAAAATATTTTTTTCAAGTAGCGCTTTATCCCTCATGGGTGGGAAAGCTGAGCGGCTGCGGGTAATTTGCTGACAATCGTTGAATTTGATTTTTAGCGTAGCCGTACGTCCGTAAATCTGTGTGCGGCTACACCAATTTCATCAAAATAAGCAAATAATAAACCATGCCGTAATTTTCAACAATTAACACAAAACATCATTTGTATAACGTTGAAAATTTCCTTACCTTTAAAATGATTAAATCAGTCCGATGAAGCTTCAACAAATTTCGCGCAGGGTAGAAGTGACACCCTCAGTGGGTTCGGCGGTGTTAACCGTTAGTCAATTGATTAATTATTTTGAGGCCTCTTTAAAAAAGCCAAACAACTACCCACGTATTGCCCGTACCTATGTTGAGTATTGCCTAAACAATCACTTTGGCATGGATGCCGTCAGCCTCAATTTCTACGCTGCCGGAAAAAAAGGGAATCTCGTTTCGCCCGTGCGTAAGTTTTTGAAGTTTTATGTAGAACAAGGTCAGCCGCAAGTTGTCTTAGATCCACCCACCGCGAGCAAAATTTCGCCCGCCGCCAATGAACTGATTCTGGGTTATCTCAACGATGCTACCCATTTGCGCGGCGACCAAAGTCGGGAAAACTATACCAAAGCCCTAAACGCTTTTTTTGAATACATCGAAATAGAAACGAAGTCTGGTCGGTCCGCCTCATTTTCCAGTCGGACCATTGGACAATACGTTAACTTTTTGCGTACAAAAAACCTATCTGCTTTTACCATCAATTTTTATTTATCGGTGATTAAACAATTGACGGTTTGGGTCATCAAAAACCGCTCTCGCTTGGGGTTATCGGCGGAACAATTGGAAGACTTGCACGAAATTTCGGGTATCCGTGGGTTGAGAATTGAACGTGGTTTTTATAAAGACAGTTTGAGCGAAAACGAGCGGACGGCTTTGCTCGCGTCCATTGAAAACCCCACCGACCGTGCCATTGTAGCGTTGCTTGGTATCGAAGGCCTCCGCACGGTTGAGGTATGTAGGTTGCAGGTGGGGGATGTTGATTTGGAGCGCGGACAGTTGTGGGTATTGGGAAAAGGAAAACACACCAAAAAAGTAATTAAACTCTTTGAAGCCTGTGCTGAAGCGTTGCGCTTGTATAGTATACATATAGGTGATCAAGCCACCAAAAACACCCCGCTTTTTCCAGAGTTAAAAACTGCACAAATTCGCTATCGGGTTGATAAATACCTAAAAGCATTGGGACTAAAACGACCAAAAATTTCAGCCCATAGTTTGCGTCATACGGTGGGACAATTGTTGATTGAAAAAGGAATTGAACCGATTCATGTTCAGCGGCATTTAAGGCACGAGCTGTTTGAAACCACTCAGTTTTACATTAAAAAACAAACGGAGAAAGAGTACCTAAACAAAATGCCTGACTAGATATATTTAATCACGGCCAAGGTTTTTTATCTCTATAAGAAAAATATATTTTGCTTATTTTATTGACAGAAAAACGGAATAAAAACGTTATAAAAACAAAAATTATTTTTTAAATTACTAACGATGAACAAGTTCATACGCAAAATTTGGCTCAATAAGCGGAAGTATTACCTGAAACTTAGTTTCTTCCTGAAACACCGAAACAGCAGGCTGATTCAAAAGTTGATACTTGGCCATTATGTTGTTGAGGCCAATTTTATTGGAAGCAACCGCCAGACGTTTTTTTTGAAGGTTATTTTCAACACACAACATATTATCAGCCGCATAAATCCGAATATGCAACGGTTTGGAAGCAGAAACAATATTGTGTTTTACGGCATTTTCAAACAATAATTGAAGCGTCAAGGGTGGAATAAGAAAGTACGAATACTGTTTTGGAATATCAATACTGAGTTCAATCCCTTTTCCGTGACGGGTTTTGAGAAGGTTAAAATACGCTTTTATAAACGCTATTTCTTCCTCCAAGGCACACAATTCACGGTTGTTTTCCCGCAATAGATAGCGATAAACCGACGAAAGTTCATCAATAAAATCACTGGCTTTTTCAGGACTCGAATGCACCAGAGACGAAATAGAATTTAAACTGTTAAACAAAAAATGTGGGTTAATCTGGGCCTTCAACGAGTCAAGTTGACTCTGTAAATTGGCCTTTTTTAATTCTTGTGCTTCTTTGTAGGAAACTCGCCATAAACGATACAAATAAAAGCCCTCAAAGACCGTAGCAATCTGAATCGTGCCGACTAATGACACCAAAGCATTGAAAAAATAGGGCTTAAAATGGGTGTAATCTACATAATCCCAAACGGCAAACAGTTGATAAAAATACGTTTGTACCACCCGAACCGCAAAAGAGCCAATGGTAAACCAAACGGCTTGATACAAAATGCGTTGGCGGGTATGAATGAGTTCAGGAAATTTTCGGCGAGAATAAATAATACCGATGCGATTTACTTCCCACACAAAAACCGCCCCCAACACAAAGAAAAAAGGAATTTTCCAGTCATCTGCGTAAGGTACATTGGTATAACCGTACATGACCCACTGCCCAAAAAGAGCAATGAGCGGAACACCCGCCAAACGAGTCCATTTATCGTTTAATTTTTTCATCAATTTCCAGTCGATGCCCCTATTTACCCATCCATTCTTTAAAATCGCCCACACGTTCACGGCTTACCGTTACTTCCTTCTCGACAGAAGGTTTTAGGTCCAATTTAAGTTTTCCATTAAAGTAATTATGAATTTGAACCACCGATTTTATTCCCAAAATATACTGACGATTGATTCTGAAATAGTATTTAGGGTCAAGTTGTTGTTCGAGTTCATCAAGGCTGTAATCAATCACATGTTTAACCCGGTCGCGCGTCATTAAAAAAGTAATCCCCTCTTCAGTGTAAAAATAAGAAATATCCATGATTTCAACCGGAATCAGCCGTTGTCCGAGTTTTACCAAAAAACGGGAGCGATACTCACGCAGTTGGTTATGACGCTGCAACTCCGAAACCAATTTGGAAATATCAATCGGTTGAGTTTGACTACTGTTTATCTGCTCATATTTTCGCAAAGCTCTCTCGAGTTCTTCTTTCTTTATGGGTTTAAGTAGATAATCGACGCTATTTACCCGAAAAGCCTGAATCGCATATTCATCGTAAGATGTTGTAAAAATAACTGGACTTTTTACCTCCATTTGATTGAAAATCTCAAAACTTTGCCCGTCGCACAGTTCAATATCCATTAAAATCAAATCAGGATTTGGGTGGGCTTCCAGCCATTCAAGGGTACTTTCAATGCCATCCGTTATGCCCGAAATTCTAAGTTCAGGAGCAATTTCAAGCAGCAATTTTGATAATTTTTGTACTGCTAAGGGTTCATCTTCAACGATAAGCACGTTCATGGATTTGTTCATTTGAGAATGTAAAATGACACAAAATTACCGCATCAATAAAGAGAGAAATGATTGAAGTGTTAAAAAATACCAGTAAAATAAATGAAAACTCACTTGAATTGAAGGACATGTAATACTTGATGGTCAGTAAAGGCTTAAAATACGTTACCGAACGTTCATGCGCAGTTTATCTGGTTGCACCACCCGAAAACCCTGAGGGGTGACTTCTACAAAACCATCATGCTTGAATTCGCTGAGGGTTCGAATCAGCGATTCAGACGTCGTGCCAATCATCGCGGCCAGGTTTTCACGGGAAAGATGAATTGCTTTTTCGGGTTGTTGGGCCTGCAAAACCAGCAACGTATCGGCCACGCGGCGGCGCAAAGAATTGTAAGCCATACCAAGAAGTTTCTTTTCTTGGTCGCTTACGCGGCTAGACATCAACTTGATAAATTTTAGGTTTACCTCCAAATCATCAGAAATCACTTTTAAGAAATCGGCTTTAGGAATATAGGTTAATTCTGAATCAACAATTGTCACGGCCGAATCGGTGTAATCATTGTGCATAAAAAGGGGTAAATAGCCAAAGAAATCGCCTGGTTTATAAAGCCCTGTAATAAACTCTTTGCCGTCACCGTTTGTACGAATGGTTTTAACCTGCCCTGATTTGAGATAAAACAACCGAATAGGCTCATCGCCCTCCAAATAAACGTATTGCTTTTTGGGGATAAAGTGCGGCTTTCTCTCTGTGGGGTAGCTTTGAAATTTTCCTTCATGGTAGGTCTCCTGTAAAAAACGGTTCAGACTATCCTCCTGCACAGAAGGAATCTGAGGGAGGTTGAACGGCAGTTTGAGATGGGAAACCCTGTTCAATCGAACCTCAATGGACCGTAGCAAATCACTTTCATCAAATGGCTTCATCAAATAATCATCCGCCCCTAAATCCATGCCTTTGCGCAAAACAGTACGCTCAGTTTTGGCCGTCAAAAAGATAAATGGGGTTCCCGCCAGTTGAGGATTTTTGTTTAAAATTTGTAACACCCCGTACCCGTCCAATACAGGCATCATAATATCACAAATCACCAAATCGGGCTTAACGGCAAGGGCTTTCTCTACCCCTACCTTTCCATTTTCGGCAACATAAACCTGATAACCAGCCAATTCAAGAATATCGGCGGTATTTTCACGAATGATTTCGTTGTCTTCAATCAACAAAATGGTTTTCATAGGGTAAGGTTATGGTAACTGTTGTTCCCTGATTCAAGACACTAGCCAGCTTTATATCTCCACCCAGAAGATTGACATATTGCCCTACAATGTGCAACCCCAGCCCCGTGCCCGAAATATTGGCGGCGTTTTTAGCTCTAAAGAACCGTTCAAACAAATGTTTTTGATCTTCTTCCGAAATACCGATTCCGCTGTCCTGCACGGTAAGCGTCAATTGCCCCTCTTTACATGTTCCCTCCACCGTAATAATCGATTCAGAATCAGAGTATTTTACGGCGTTTGTCAGAAGATTCAGGATGATATTGCGCAACAGTGTCGCATCAATAATAATGACATCAGCGGGGGAAATATGGGTCTGAATCGTCTGTCTTGGCTTCAACATTCCTTGCATAATATCCAGAATTTCATCCACCAGTTGGGCCAAATTCACGCGGTCGGTGTGAATTTCAACCATTCCTTCCTCTAACCTGCCCAATGACAAAAACTCTTCTAGGATTTCGTTGAGGTGATTTACTGACGCACGAATACGCACCAAATGTTTGTGGATTTTATCCTGATGGTTTCCATCAACATATTTCTCAACCAACATAGTGGAGGTTAAAATAGCCGTAAGTGGCGTTCTAAACTCATGAGAAGCCAATGAAACAAAACGCGATTTTAAAGCGCCCAATTCTCGTTCTCTTTCTAAAGCTTTCGCGAGTTCTTCTTTTGACTTTTCAAGTTGTCGGAGGGTGTTTATAAGGGCGTGGGTTCGATTGGCCACCTTTTGTTCCAACTCAATGTTGAGCTGGTTAATCAATTCATGTTGGGCCTTAAGTTGCAGCTTGGCTTCTTTCTTAAAGACAATGTTGTTGATAAACGCAATAGCATACAGCGCATCATTCAGTCGAAAGTAACTAAGACTAATTTCAACAGGAAAGTCCACGCCGTCTTTATTGACCGCTTTCAGGTCATAGCCATTTCCCATTTCTCGCGTTTGCGGGTTGGCGTTAAATTTTTTTCGATGCTGCCGATGCACATCCATACGGTCGGGGGGAATCAATTGCTCAATGTCCATTGCCATAAATTCATCCTCCGAATAGCTGAACAGTCTTTCCGCCATTCTATTAGCCGAAATAATCTGTCCATTTTCATTGCAAACGATGATTCCGATGGTCGCATTGGAAACGATAGTTTCATATTGACGAATGGATTGCAAAAGTGCAAGTTCGGCTTCATACAACCGATTTAGATTGACAATACGAACCAAGGCGGCATTTGTACCCCGAATACGGCTAATTGTAATTCCTGCCCTAAATACCTGCCCGTTAAAACGCTTTACTTCGACTTCTTCATAATGATGCTCAGACTCCATGAGCTTTGCTATTTTTGCGGCAATCTCAGTATCATCGTCATGCGCAGCGCGAAACCAAGGATCCTTGAAATCTGAAAATTTTTGAATGCCCGAAAACCCCATTAATCTTATACCCGACTGATTAATACGTTGAAAATGAAATCGTTGTAAATCATAAATTCCTAAGAAATCATTTTCCTGTTCAAACAGTAAATCCGATAAGTCATTAAAAAGCATATTCTTGGGTTTTCGGGTGGTGTTTTACGAAGTTTCTATCTAAAAACGATATTATAACGAAGAGGGTGCGGGGAAAACACAGGGGCAGAGTTGACCAAAATCAATTTCGGAGGACAAGAAATCATTACCTTTGCCCAAGTTAATGATTCGTTTTTATTTTAAAAATAAGCAGGCATGGAGTTCACGGTTTCGCATCCGATACAGATTCCCTCGCAGTCCGCTGATTTACTTATTTTTATGCCTTCAGCGCCGGGAGAAAACACCTTAATTGCTTCGCTTCACTCCTTAGCAGATTTGCTGCAAAATCTGCTCGGTACGACTGTTCATGTATTCAAAATTGATGAAATGACGTATCCTGGGATTGTTAAGAGTTTTGACATCTTCAAAACTCCCACCTTTGTACTAGTGCAGCGGGGCGTTGAAGTTTGGCGTCAAATTGGCATGTCGGATGCCCCGACAATTATCAAAGCGGTAAAAAATCAGTTGACTGACTAAAGCCTAAGACTACGGCCTGCTTTTGATTTAATATGAATTCGGTACACGATAGGCTGCACCGTTTTCTCAGTTTCCGTTGGATTTTGAGTTAAGGTTCCAGGTTTTTCGTTGGCAAATACAGGCACTTTTCGGTTTTTGAGTAGATACAGGGCAGAGTCGCGCAGTTCATCGTGTAATTCCTCAAATTCTCCTTCAATCAACACACTATGCCAAACACCCGGGCTGATCATTTCATCAATTTCGAAAGCTACATTCGGGTTTTTTCTTACCATATCAATTTTGGTTCCTGCCCGTGTAATGCCGTAAATGTAAAGCCCATCGTAAAAAAACATGACTGGTTCAATCAATGTTCTGTTTTCTGCCGAGCACCCAATTCGCCCGAAATATTGATTGTGCAGCATGTGGTCTATAATTTCCGTTGAAAGTTCAGTCAGCATAGTAGATGGTTTTTAATAGGTTGTATCAAATTAGGATTTATAAAGCCGTTCGTAGTACTCCGTCGCCAACCGAAGTGCATCAAAACGCGGGTTTATTTCATTTATTCCAGCTTTTACAATCGTCCACCAAGCATCGGGCGTTTCGTAATAAAGCGGCAAAATCTTGTTTTCAAGGTAATCAAACAGGTTTTTTGCATCAAAATCGTCCTGCTCGTGGGTCGGGCTGTTTACATCGGCCTCGGGTAAGATAAAAGCATTCTGGCCGTTTATGGCAAATTCAGGTACCCAGCCATCATTTGTTGAACACAACAACGCGCCGTTCATAATGGCTGTCATGCCGCTGGTTCCTGAAGCTTCGTGGGTGATACGCGGCGTATTAAGCCACACGTCTCCTCCCCTTTTTAGCATTTTCGACAACGAAAGTTCGTAGCCTACCAACACCGAACAATTCACGTAGCGCTTTGACAAATGCACAAGTCGGTCAAATTGGCTAATGCCTACATAATCGTAGGGGTAAGGTTTACCCGCCCAAATCAGTTGGATAGGATAGCGGGTATTGGAAATCAAACGCTCGAAGCGCTCCATATCATTGAGCAATAAATCGGCTCGTTTATACCCAGTCAGCCGCCTTGCCCAAACAATCGTCAGGATATTTGGGTCATACATCTCGCCCGTTTGGTCGGCTACTACTTCAAACAATTCCTTTTTCCAATCAGCCTTTTTATTTCTTAAAAATTCATCATTGCCCGTTTTTGCCGCTTCCATGTAGGTATTATCCGCCCAATAAACTTGGCTTTGGGCATTTGTAATGTGAATAATAGGACTGATGTCAGGCGTATGTTTCCACATGGCGTTACTTATTTTTTCGTGCATCGCAGAAACGGCGTTACTGAGTCGAGCCAGTCGCAAAGCTCCCAGTGCATGATTGAAAGAGTCTCCTTCTACCCCCGTCATACTCCTTACTTTGTCTAAAGGCAGATAATAAAAAAAGCCCATGCGGTCAAGTAAACGAATATCCGAATGCGGATTACCTGCCTCTTCGGGGGTGTGCGTTGTAAACACAACGCGCTCTTTGACCGCTTCAATGCTGTTGAATTTTGAATACAAATAAAAAGCCAATGGCAATGGGTGGCTTTCATTCAAATGATATATGTCTGGGGTTAAATTGAGGGCATCCAGCAACTTTGCCCCCCCAATACCCAGCACCGTATAAGCCGCAATGCGGGTTTCGGGATTCGGGTCATAAAGCCGGTGCGTAATGGTTTGGGCCAAATAATCATTTTGTGGCAAATCCGTGGTCAACAGAAAAAGGGGCGCAGTGCCAAAAACCGAAGGGGGCAAATAGTACGCCCCTACCCACACGGGTGCATTGTTAATCAGCACCTGCACCGTAACGTTTAGTTTTACGAGAAAACCATAATGTTTTTCCATAAACAAAACATCCATGGTCTGGTCAGCTTTTCTGATTTGGTCATAGTAGCCATACTTCCATAAAATACCAACTCCAATGAGGTTTTGCTTAAGCGCATAGGCCCCCCGTAGGTGCGAGCCCGCCAAAAAGCCCAACCCTCCTGAGTACGTTTTTAAGGGTTGATGAATGGCAAATTCCATCGAGAAATACGCCACGCGCTTGGAATACTCGGCCGTAAATCCATTGAAATCGTCGGCGAAACCTGCTAATGAATATGTACTCATGTTTTTGACACAGTTTGGAAACTGGTAAAAGTGCCCAAACGCTATTTATTTAGAAAAGTAAGATACTAAAATAGGAACTTCCTCCCTATGAAGCTAATCATGGGGAAAACTGACTTTTCTCACTCCTAAAAATCTGTTTTCTGAGGAGTACTAAATCCTATTTATCGTTTACTTAACAGGGCTTTAAGCTACGCGTTCAAACTATTTTAGCACCTATATTCAACATATAACATGAACCTACACTGGGAATTTATTTGCACAACGGGGAATATTTTACTCACTATAAAATGATTCAGAAACCTTAAAATCAATCTTAATCGGCTGTTTTTAAGGTTTTTTTTGACTGAGCACAAAAATTTATATGGGGAAATAATCACTAATGAGGAAAGCTCATTTTAAATCAAAATAAACATAAAACCTGAATACATATCGAACATTTTTTACGCCGCTTTTACAATGAGATAGACTGGTTAGAATAAAGTTTTCTGACCAATTGATAACTTTTAAACGGATAAAAAATGAATAACTCCACGTTAATATATGCACTCATCACCCGGGCTACGGGTAAAATTGGAGAATCTTTTGCGCGCATTCTGGCACGAGAAGGATACAGTTTGGTATTGGTAGATACCAAATCAGATTTATTACAAAAAGCTTGTAGCACTATCCAACAGGAATTTCCTTCTACCCACACAGTCTGCATCAACAAAGATTTAACCCCCGAATCTGCCTCATACGAGCTTTATAAAGAGATAAAAAATCAAAACCTGACCATTGAACTATTAATCAATAACGAAGAAATCGAAAACCTAGAACAAAATCCTTCATTAAAACATACCAATAGTTTCTACGGAAAGGATGGCATCCCTACCACCAATACTTTTTTAAAGCACCCCTTAACCATTCTATTTCTGAAAGAAATGATGGCACAAAATAAAGGGAAAATAATGCACTTTATCTCGACAATAAACCGCGCCCGCAACATCCGGTTTTCGACACATAACTTCGATAAACCACTTATTTTTTCGCTCATTGAGGTATTTCAAAATACCATCCAAGAAAGTCTCATTGAGCTAAATATCCTGAATTCGCAAAAGTATTCCCTGTCTTATACGTCGTTGGATGATTTGGATTTAAGACATAATTAGGGGCCGCACTGGTATGGTATTTTAATTTCGTTTTACCCCATCTACTAAAAAACGAATTCAATGACGCGAAAAATCACGCTTAAAGGATTGTGGGAAGTCTTGCTAAATTCATTCAATGGGTTTTTAGACGACAATGTGACGAAACTCGGCGGCTCGCTGGCGTATTTTACGGTATTTTCGGTAGGGCCATTGTTGGTGGTTATCATTTCTTTTTGCGGTATTTTTTTGGGACGCGAAGCCATCGAAGGGCAAATTTATGCGCAGTTAGACAGTTTTCTGGGCAAAGATACGGCCATAGAATTACAGGAAATCATCAAGAAGGCTGCCATAAGCGGTAAAAGTACCACCGCTGCCGCCATCGGTGTGGCCACGTTGTTGGTAGGAGCCACGGGTATCTTTGCCGAAATTCAGGACTCCATCAATAAAATATGGGGTATCAAAGCCAAGCCCAAAAAAGGATGGTTGAAAATCATCCAAAATCGTTTTTTATCCTTTTCGGTCATTGTAAGTCTTGGTTTTTTGCTGGTGGTATCATTAGCCGTTACGACCATCTTAGACGAATTTAACAATCGGTTGCAGGCCGCCTTTCCTGAAGTCACTATTGTGGCATTTTACATTCTAAATCAGGCACTTACGTTTATCGTTATCAGCTTACTATTTGCAGTTATTTTTAGGGTTTTGCCCGATGCCAAAATCAAATGGCACGATGTATTGGCGGGTTCAATGCTCACCGCCCTTTTATTTATGCTCGGCAAGTTTGGTATTTCCTTCTACATCAGCAAAACCAACATCGGCAGCATGTACGGCGCCGCTGGCTCCATGGCTATTTTGTTGGTTTGGATCTATTATTCTTCTTTGATTCTGTATTTTGGGGCCGAGTTTACGAAGGCCTACGCCATGAAATTTGGCTCGGCCATTTATCCCAATGCGTACGCCATCACCGTCAAAGAAGTAGAAATTGAAAACGGAAAAGATTCCATTCAAACCAACGAAAAAAAAAAGAAGGACCTCATTGATAAGGCCTAACAATCCAAAAATAAGCAACTTAACCTTCCTGCAAGTCCCTCTGAAAATCTTCCCGTTTTTCTTAAAACTTTCTTTGGCTATGTGACAATTATCACGGTAAGGCCCTTTTTGACCTTCTACTTTTGCAGAGTCATTCAACAACTCACTGCAAAAGAAAATGAGCTCAATTGAAATTTTTGGTTTTTCTGCCTCCATTTTTATCGGAATAAGTCTCGGGCTTATCGGTGGCGGCGGCAGCATTCTTACTTTACCCGTTTTGGTTTATTTATTGGGCATCAACCCTGTTCTCTCAACAGCGTACTCCCTTTTCGTGGTCGGTACTACATCCTTGGTTGGCTCCGTCAATTATATGCGCAAAGAATTGGTCAATTATCGCGCCGCGCTGGTTTTCGCCATTCCTTCTTTTATCACTGTTTTTCTAACCCGTAAATACCTTGTTCCTGCCATTCCTGATTCATTATTTTCGGTAGGAGGATTTGAGGTCACCAAAAATATCGGCATCATGATATTTTTTGCCATTGTGATGTTGGCCGCTTCGTATTCAATGATTAAGGAGAAGAAAAAGCATAAAAACGAAGAAGCTGGTGAATTGAAATTCAACTACCCTGTCATCGGACTTGAAGGAGCAGTCGTGGGGGCATTAACGGGCCTCGTGGGGGCTGGAGGTGGCTTTTTAATCATTCCCGCGTTGGTAGTTTTAGCGCATTTACCCATGAAAATGGCCGTAGGAACTTCCCTCCTTATCATTGCGGCAAAATCACTCATCGGGTTCATCGGCGACGTATCCAATCTCCCCGTCGATTGGCCATTTCTACTTGAATTTACCGGATTCTCCGTCGTCGGCATCTTTGTAGGGTCTTACCTCTCAAAGTTCGTCCCGAGCGAGAAGCTTAAAAGAGCGTTTGGCTGGTTTGTACTCGTGATGGGCATCGGGATTATTTCAAAAGAAATTTTCTTTAAATAATCAAATAAAATGTGGCTTATGTAATAATTGTCACAGTACAGAGCACCGCCTCAATCTAACTTTGTATCATTAATTCAACAATATTCATCTTAACACAAAACAACCATGTTCTTTCAACATATTTATGACAAAACCCTAGCCCAAGCAAGTTACCTTATCGGTTGCCAAAGAACGGGTGAGTCCATGGTCATTGACCCCAAAAGAGATGTAGATACGTACCTTGAAATTGCCAAACAAAATGGTTTGCGCATCACCCATATCACCGAGACTCACATTCACGCCGATTTTCTTTCGGGAGCCCGCGAATTGGCCGCCATTACGGGCGCTAAAATGTTCCTCTCCGATGAAGGTGGCGAAGGTTGGGAATACGAGTTTGACCACATTGGTCTGAAAAACGGGAGTGTCATCAAGGTTGGAAACCTTACATTTGAAGTTATTCACACCCCTGGCCACACCCCAGAAAGTATCAGTTTCTTATTGACCGACAAACCCGCAAGTGCCAAACCAGTGATGCTGTTTACGGGCGATTTCGTTTTCGTGGGTGACATCGGTCGTCCAGATTTATTGGAAAAAGCCGCAGGCATGAAAGGAACACAAGATGCTGGTGCGCTTCAAATGTATCATTCTATTCAAAAATTTGCCGCTCTACCCGATTATTTGCAGGTTTGGCCAGGCCACGGAGCGGGTTCGGCCTGCGGAAAAGCACTTGGCGCGGTTCCTAGCTCAACGGTGGGTTACGAAAAAATTCGAAATTGGGCGTTTCAGCACGACGATGACCAAAAAGGATTTGTAGACTACCTGCTCGCTGACCAACCTGAGCCGCCCAAGTACTTTGCCATGATGAAAAAACTCAACAAAGTCGAGCGTCCGTTGCTTACGCAAGTACCAACACAAACAAAACTCTCTGGTGATGCGGTAAAAGCCGCCATGGAAAAAGGCATCAAACTGATTGATACCCGAAATAAAGTTGATTTTGCCAAAGGTTTTATTCCTGGAAGCATCAACATTCAGGGAAACAACGCCTTTGCCACGTGGATGGGCTGGTTTGTGAATTACGAAGAGCCGTTTATGCTGGTGGCCAACGACGGCCAAATCGAAGACCTCACCCGCAAACTGATGCGCATTGGCTTAGACAACGTGCTTGGGTACATTGACGACGTAAACGCCCTTGAAATACCGCTCCAAAAAAGCGAAATCATTGAAATCGACGAATTCAAATCCTACCTTGACCGAGAAGATACGCAAGTAATCGACCTGCGCGGAGTGTCGGAATACAATACCGAACACATCGAAGGAGTCGAGAATATTTTTATCGGAACGATTCTCTCCAATTTGGATAAAATCAGTAGAGATAAGCAAGTGGTCATCCATTGTCAGGGCGGAGACCGGGCCGCCATTGGGTATTCACTTTTGGTCAAAAACGGATTCAAAAACGTAAAAAACTATTCGGCAGGCATGAACGAATGGGTCTCGAAAGGAAATCTGACCGCAACCGAATTGGTCGAAGCTGCCGCTTGTTAACCCACCCTATTTTCTTACTAATCCCCGATGCCAACGCATCGGGGATTTTTTTATGGGTTTTTGGTTCAATTAAATGACTTAAAAGCTGACATCAATCAGTATTTCTGTGTGCTAAAAGTTACAGAAAAGGCTACCGACGGGCGGTAATTTTGTTCTATTAAATCAGCAAAATAAACTTCCTCAAAAGACATGAAAGTAGAACAAATTTACACGGGTTGTTTAGCCGAAGCCGCCTATTATATTGAATCAAACGGCGAAGCCGCCGTCATCGATCCCCTTCGTGATACCAAAGCCTATGTAGAGCGCGCCAAAAAAGAAGGCGTTGACATAAAATACGTGTTCGAAACCCACTTCCACGCCGATTTTGTCTCGGGACACATTGATTTATCCAACGCTACGGGCGCCACCATTGTTTTTGGACCCACCGCCAAGCCCGCATACACAGCCTACGTTGCCAAAGACGGGGAAGAATTTCAGTTGGGCAATGTAAAAATCAAGGCCATTCATACGCCCGGCCATACGATGGAATCAACCTGTTTTTTATTGATTGATGAAAACGGCAAAGAAACGGCCATTTTCACGGGCGACACCCTGTTTATCGGGGATGTAGGCCGCCCCGATTTGGCACAGCACGTCATCAGCGATTTGACGGAAGAAAAACTGGCGGGGCATCTTTACGATTCTCTCCGCACCAAAATCATTCCGTTGGCCAACGACATTATCGTCTATCCGGGCCACGGTGCTGGCAGCGCTTGCGGCAAAAAAATGAGCAAAGAAACCACCGACACCCTCGGCAACCAAAAGTTGTTCAACTATGCACTCAATTTGAATCTGACCAAAGAACAATTCATAAAAGAGATTTTAACGGGGCTGGTTCCTCCCCCTGCCTATTTTCCCCAAAATGTATTGATGAACATTCAAGGCTACGAAAGCCTCGAAGATGTCATGCAGCGCGGAAGTCAGGCGCTGACACCCGCCGCGTTTGAAGCCGCCGCCAACGAAACCGAAGCCTTGATTTTGGACGTTCGCGAAGCCCAAACTTTTGCCAAAGGATTTATACCAAATGCCATCAATATCGGCCTAGACGGGCAGTTTGCTTCGTGGGTAGGTACGCTTATTCCCGATTTAAAACAACCGATTTTGTTGGTGACCGAAGCGGGCAAAGAAGAAGAAACCATCACGCGTTTGGCACGTGTAGGCTACGACAAATGCGTGGGATACTTGCAGGGCGGCATGGCCGCTTGGCAAGCGGCAGGTCTTGAGTTGGACAGCGTCACCTCTATTTCTGCCCAAACGTTTTCGGATTTATTTACCGAAAATCCATCGCTGACGGTGTTTGATGTGCGTAAAAAGAGCGAATACGACGCCGAGCACATGGTGGGCGTTGAAAATTTGCCACTTGATTTTCTGAATGACCACATGGCCCAAATTCCATCCGACAAGACCTGTTATATTCATTGTGCGGGTGGGTATCGCTCTATGATTGCCATTTCAATTTTGAAAGCTCGGGGCTTTGACAATTTGGTGGATGTAGCGGGTGGTTTTGCGGCCCTCAAAAACGCGGGAAAACTACCATTGACCGAATACGTTTGCCCTTCTACTTTATTGTAAATCAACCACTTCTTTTCCAAGGGAGAACGAATTAATCGTTCTCCCTTTTTTTTGTAACATATATCACGATGTAAGAAAGTAATAACCCCGATTTTTGTGATAAAACAACAGAAAAATGAAAAATACGCTCAACAATTGGCAACTTTGGCTCATAGCAAGTCTGACGTTAGGATTAGCGCCTTTTCTTCCAGAGCCGCACCTATTCGGCAAAATTCGGTGGATACTCGGCGGAGCCGTAGGTATGAAACCGATGGATTGGTTTGATTTTTTTTTGCATTTAACCCCTTGGCTTTTGCTCCTACGAAGTATTGCGCTAAAATGGATAAAATAGCGCAACTTTAACCACTCGTTAGAAGAAACTCTATATTTTTAGCTAACTATTTTGACATCTCACACATTCATCTTTTTATTCAATTTTTTCATTGATATGTAACATATATCACATTGAAAGAAGTTGAATACCGCTAATTTTGTCCCACCGCCTTTCACAACAATTTGGCAATCATGGAGTCCAACAACCTCATAGAAACGTTATTACGCTCACTCAAAATTCTGTTAATCTTACTGCTGACATCTGCTGGTTTAATGTTCTTTTTAGGATATATTCTGGTTGTTGGGGATTCAAACAATGACGAACCCATTGTTGAAATAGCCAACTATGTAAAACCCGATTCAAACTTTGTGGGTCTTTGGCCCGGCCCCGCCGATTGGCAAAAGTCTAAATTCAACGCAGAACAACAAAATTTAATCAATTACGGCAAAGAGCTCATTGCCCATACTGCTGATTATCTGGGCCCTAAAGGGAGTGTAAAGCCAATTTCTAACGGCATGAATTGCCAAAACTGCCATTTGCAAGCAGGCGCTCAGCCTTGGGGAAACAACTATTTTGCCGTACAAGCTACCTATCCCAAATTTCGCGAACGTTCGGGAACCAGCGAAAATCAAGTAAAACGCGTCAGCGATTGCTTTGAGCGCAGCCTCAACGGAAAAGCCCCCGACTCAACAAGCCGCGAAATGAAGGCCATTTTGGCCTACATCGAATGGTTGGGCACGGGAGTTTCAAAAAATAAAGCGCCCAAAGGCTCAGGAATTTATAAGCTGAAAGGGCTCAAAAGAGCCACCGACCCCGTTTTGGGAAAAGTAGTGTATGAACAAAAATGCCAAAGTTGCCATCAGGCAAAAGGCGAAGGTGTGTTGGCCGCCGACGGTAAAAGCTATACATTTCCGCCGCTTTGGGGGCCCAACAGCTACAATATCGGCGCGGGTTTGTACCGCATCTCCAACTTTGCGGGCTATGTAAAATACAACATGCCTTTTGGAGTCACCTACAAAAATGCCCAGCTCACGGACGAAGAAGCTTGGGACGTAGCCGCGTATGTTAATTCCATGCCACGACCTACCAAAGACCTAAGCAAGGATTGGCCCAACATCAACGGCAAACCCTTCGATCATCCATTTGGGCCCTACTCCGACCCGTTTACGGAAGCCCAGCATAAATATGGTCCTTACAAGCCCATCAAGGATTGGAAAGAGAAACACAAAGCCAATAAATCCCAAAAACCTAGCCTCGCCTCCCTATGAAATCAGTCCTTTTTATTTTTGCCTTCACGGGTATTTTGTTTGCCAATCAGGCCATTGGACAAACGTCGGAGAAAGAACATCGAATCGTATTTCACTTGGCCTCCGCTGATACCCTTGTGCATAAAGCTCTGGTTAAACAACTGGGTAACGTCTTGGATTATTGGAAAACCGCCAAAATAGAAGTTGTTGTTCACAATGCTGGGGTAGGTTTTATGAAAAAAGATGAAGCTATCCTGAGCAAAGAAATTGAACTTCTAAAAGAACGAGGAATCATTTTTGCCGTGTGTGAAAATACCCTTAAACAACGAAAAATAGCCAAAAACCAGATTTTACCAGCGTCCATTTTTGTCCCCGTCGGGCTGGCAGAAATTGTACTCAGGCAAGAGGAAGGTTGGTCATACATCAAAGCAGGATTTTAATCTAAACCTTTATCAATGATGCCTTCTCGCCGCAAATTCCTCCAATCAGGTTTGTTTACAGGGGCCATTTTGGGAAGTACGCCTCCCCTATCGGCTTCTGAAGAAAACACAAATTCCAAAAAAAGTAACCACGCCAAAAGCGGAACAATAACATTCTTACAAACCACCGACGTCCACTGCCAGCTTCACCCCCACGATGAGCTATTTTGGGAGAATAACCAACTTACCTTTCGTAAAGCAGGAGGCTACGCGCATTTGGCAACAGCCTTGGACGTATTACGCAAACAGAATCCGACCAATACCATCGTAATGGATACGGGCGATATGTTTCAGGGCAGTATGCTGGCCATCAAAACCACGGGAAAAGCGTTTGTTCCGCTTTTGAATGCGCTGAATTATGACCTGTATCTTCCCGGAAACTGGGAAGTGGTGTACAACAAACAAAACATGCAGCACCTGATGGGCGGGCTACTGACGCCCAAAGTCTGCGCCAATATGTACCACGACGCAGGCGACGGCAAACGGGGAAATCTCATTTTTCAACCCTACCAGATTTTCAATCGATTGGGGATTAAAATCGGTTTTTTGGGATATACCGACCCGTTGGTGCCGATTCGTCAATCTCCGATGTACAGCAAAGGAATCATTTACGCCAAACCCGAAGAAAGTTTAAAAGAATACGTGACTTTGCTGAAAGAACAAGAACAATGCGATTTTGTAATTTTACTTTCGCATTTAGGGCTTAGCCAGCAAATTGCTTTGGGCAACAACCCTGACTGTAAAGGAGTTGACTATATTTTTGGGGCTGATACGCACGAGCGTGTACGAAAACCAATTCAAGCCGAATACACCAAAATTGTCGAACCAGGGGCTTTTGGCTCTTTCGTCGGTAAACTCGACCTACGCGTTGAAAGCGGAAAAATCACGGGAGACTCATACGAACTTATTGAAGTTGACCCTAAAAAATATCCCGCAAAAAAGGAAATACAGGAGTTAATAGAACAAATTGAAAAACCGTACCGGGCTGAAATAAATCGTATTATCGGGTACAGTACTTTACCCTTATACCGAAATTTTGTGGTCGAAAACACCATTGATACCTTAATCGTGGACGCCCTCAAATGGAAAGTTAATACAGATATAGCCTTGTCAAACGGTTTTCGATTTTGCCCACCCCTAACCGCAGGCAAAGATGAAAAAGTGGCCATCACCGAAGGTTATCTTTTTGACATGCTTCCCATTGATTCTAACGTCAAAACAGCCAAAGCAACGGGCCAGCAACTCATGGAATGGCTCGAAAAAGAATTGCAAAACGTATTTGCCCAAGATGCATCCAAACGTTTTGGAGGCTGGCTGATACGGTTTAAAGGGATGCAGATAGAATTTAAAGCAAAGGAAAGAGTGGGTCAACGGGTGCAAAAAGTGACCATCGGCGGTCAGCCTCTCAATCTTGACAAAACCTACACCATATGCGCTTGCGAGCGAGACGGCGACCCCGATGATATGCTTTGTCGCCTCAAAGGAGTGAAAGAAACAAGGCTTACTTCCTATACCTTGCATACAGTGATGAAAGAATATTTGCGTGAATTTTCTCCCGTTACGCCCGCTTTACGCCACGATGCCACCATCCTAGACGCTCCGCAGAATCTTTTAAGTCAAGTTTTTGGGGTAGATTATACCTTTAGGTAACATTTGTCACGGAAGGGCCTTTTTCTAACCTGTACTTTTGTGTTGTTATTTCAAAACACTAGGCAGAGAAGAAAATGAATCGCACTTTTTATATTCTAATATTGTTGTCAGGTATGTTAAGTCGTGTTTATGGACAAGGCATACATAGTCACCGAGAAATAGAAAAAGATACCAATACGTTGAATCACTTTTTTGCCAACGGACGCTTTTATGGTCATGCCCGGTCTTATTGGTCAGGCACCGTAAATGACGGGAATCTGAGTGATGCTTTTGCGTGGGGGGCAGGGGCAGGAATTGGCTACGAAACACCTAAATTTTTCAAGCGTTTTCAGCTGGGTCTGAGTGGTTTTTTCATGTTTAATATCAAATCCACTGACCTCGCCAAAGCCGACCCGCTGACGGGCCAAGTCAATCGCTACGAGATTGGACTTTTTGACATTGAGCGTCCCAACGACCACGAAGATTTGGACCGACTGGAGGAGTTATTTATCAAAACCCACTTCGGTAAAAAATCACTTGTGACCATCGGTCGGCAAATTCCACAGTCACCCTTTATCAATCCGCAGGACGGACGAATGCGGCCCACCCTGACCGAGGCTGCCGTGGTAGATATCAATGAATGGACAAACTTTAAACTCCACGGCGAATACATTTGGCGGATTTCTCCGCGCTCAACCGTTCGGTGGTTTGAAGTGGGTGAAAGCATGGGTATTTACCCCGTAGGAGTCGATATAAACGGCAAAACCTCTCAGTACAAAGGAAATACGGAATCAAAAGGAGTCGGGATTTTTGGCGCAACCTACCGCAAAAAACAATGGTCGATTGAGTTTTGGGATACCTACCTTGAAAACATAGCTAACACGGGTTTTCTGAAAGCAGAATGGAAATCAAAAACCGTGGCTGGGAAAAATTGGTTTATAGGTGGGCAATTAGTCAAACAAAATGCCTTGGGAAACGGTGGAAATACAGACCCTGCGCAGGCTTATACCCAATCTGGAGCAACGTCAACGGTTATTTCAGGCCGAATCGGGCGGCAATCATCCAAGTTTGATTGGTACATCAATGCCACCAGAATCACCGCCGAAGGCAGGTACCTCATGCCGCGTGAATGGGGCCGAGAACCTTTTTATACGTTTATGCCCCGCGAGCGAAACGAAGGATTTGGGGACGTAACCGCTACGAGTATCAATACCTTTTATAAGCCAATAAAGAACCTAAAAATTGAAATCAGCGGCGGGTATTTCCAACTGCCAGACACTAAAAATTTCGCACTTAACAAATACGGAATGCCTTCGTACTCTCAAATTAACTTAGGCGTTACGTATCAATTTGAAAAATACCTAAAAGGATTAAACGCCTTGCTGTTGGTTGTTCGAAAAGATGAAATTGGCGAAACATACCAAAACGAGCGCTATGTATTCAACAAAGTAAATATGTCTCACTTCAACTTAATTCTCAATTATCACTATTAATTAAACATTCGCATGCAACAATTCATTGAACTGATTCGTCAACCTTGGCCGTGGTACGTGGCTGGGCCGCTGATTGGGCTGACCGTCCCCACATTATTATTGATTGGAAATAAATCTTTTGGTATCTCATCCTCACTGCGGCACATTTGTGCGGCCTGTTTTCCAGCCAATATTTCTTTTTTCAAGTATGATTGGAAAAAAGAAATCTGGAATTTGGTCTTCGTCCTTGGTGTATTTTTTGGAGGAATGATTGCCACCAACTTTATGGAAAATCCCAACGCTTTCCAACTTTCAGAAAACACAATGGCTGATTTGCGAGCGTTAGGAATTCAGGATTTTTCGGGATTGATGCCCGCCGATTTGTTTAGCATGGAGGCGCTATTTTCGCTTAAAGGATTTATTTTCTTCGTATTGGGTGGTTTTATGGTTGGATTTGGTACGCGCTATGCAGGTGGCTGTACGTCTGGGCACGCCATCATGGGTTTGTCAAACCTCCAGGTTCCATCTCTCATCGCAACCTGCTGTTTTATGGTGGGCGGTTTTACCATGACTCACTTATTAATGCCCTTTATTTTCAAATTATTTTAATTGAAACACAAAACACTAAAAAATATAACAATGAGTTTTCAGCAAGTTTCTCCACCCATTGAGCAAGATGAACAGCCCTTCGCCTGTGAAGCTCCTAATGACATGGCGCAACCCGAAAGTTGGGTCAGTAATATCAAATACCTGATTGTTGGGGTTCTTTTCGGGATTGTTTTTGTCAAAGCCGAAATCATTTCTTGGTTCCGTATTCAGGAGATGTTCCGCCTGCAAAGTTTCCACATGTATGGCGTTATTGGAAGCGCAGTAGTGGTCGGAATGATTTCTGTATTTTTGATTAAAAAATTCAATATCAAGACATTATCTGGCGAAACCGTTCAGTTTCACCCCAAGAAATTTCAGCGAGGGCAAATCTATGGCGGCCTTATTTTTGGTCTAGGCTGGGCCATTACAGGCGCTTGTCCTGGGCCTTTATTTGCCCAAATCGGCAGTGGTTATATGGCTGTGATTGTCACGTTGCTAAGTGCCGTGGCAGGCACCTGGGCTTATGGGTATTTTAGGGATAAATTACCGAATTAATTTCCAAAGAATTTACTTAAAAAAGACAGCGAGTCGGTGCCAAAAATGTGCACCAGACTCGCTGTCTTTTTTTTGCGTTTAATGGATGAAAAGTTATTCTGCTTTCATCACTTTCAATGTTAGACTTTTACCGCTTGACTGAACGTTTAGCAAATACGAACCAGCCGCTAATTGAGGCACAGCAAGGGTTTGACGATGGGCGTTACTACCACTCACAAATCGGCTTGATATAGCCACAGTTCCCTGCACATTCAGCAATTGCCACTCTACGGTTTTACCCGCCATTCCTTTCACCAAAAGTGTAAACTCTCTTCCAATCACAGGGTTAGGCGCAATTGCCGCCCACACATTTTCGTCAGAGGAATCATCAGAATCGAAGGTTTCCGCTCCTACTCTTCCGTTACAATTTTTGGCCAAAACAACCGCTGAGCCGTTCATGTTAGCGTCACAACCCGTGGCGGCGTTGATGGCATCTACCGTGTAAGTGCCCGCAGGCTGCAATCCAAAACTAATTGCGCTGCCTGTTCCTGCAACCAAAATTCCCGTACTTACATTATTCTTTTTCAGCAGATAATTAACGCCTGCTTCAGAATCCTCCATACCCACTTCCACACCGGCACTACCAACGCAGTAATTTCCACCACCCGACACCTTAAATTTATCGGGGCGACTGTTGGTGTAAATAATGGCTTCTCCTGTCATGGCTGATGTACAACCAGTCGTTGAAGTCGCCGAAACCGTATAAGCACCCTGCTCGGTCTGCGTAAATGTCAACGAGCTACCCGTGCCCGCTACCGCGCTACCCACGGGAGAACCATTGCGAAGGAGTTGATAATTTACGTTGGTTTGTGAACCACTCAACGTAATAGTAAATGATGGCACAACACCGTTTCCATTGTTGCCACTGCATTTACCACCACCACCTGAAACGTTGAATACTGAAGGGACAAGCGGAGCGGCATTAACCACAACGGGGTTGCTTGCATAGGTTGTGGAACAAGATGTATTGGCTTTCGAGCGCACCACGAGGATGTAATTTCCCGAAGTCAAGCCGCTGAAAGTATTCGATTCCTGCCAACCTATATTATTCAAATTGTACTCCAATGTACCTGTACCAGTGGCGGTAATTACAACACTGCCAGTAGCACTCAAACAAGTAGGTTGGGTTACAACTACGTTACTGATTGTGGGCGTAGTACATAAATTCAGTCCAACCAAAACTGGATCATGGTCGGAAGACCGATAAGGCTCAGTGCTGTACAATGAAGAAACAAGGCCTGAAGTTTTAAATTCTGTGTTATAGTCTAAAACGGTTGGCTCGTCGGCGTTGATGTGCCATTTTTCGGCACCTGTTTTCTGTAATGCCAAAGTAGCACTTCCTAGCGCGTGGTCAAGCGAACCAAGTTGACCGTCAAAAACGTATGAATACGACGTCAAAGGAAGCAGGTTTCCGAAACCAGCATTTGCAAAAGCCGTCAATGGGTCTTCTTTAGCGTACGCATTCAAATCGCCCAAAATGAGGTAATCAGGGTCAGTCGTGCCCGTTGGGTTTGTTAACAACCATGCGGCTACATCCTGCGCCTGACGGGTACGTGTCCCGTTAGAGAAGCCTTGCCCATCGCCAGAATCAGCATCTCCCGCACCACCCGAGCTGCTACCTTTTGATTTTAAATGGTTTACTACGGCCGTAAACGCTTCACCCGTCGAAACCTGTTGGAATGTTTGAGCTAATGAACGTCTTCCTACCACCGTAAACGAGCCTGTGCCGAAATCAAAAGGAATGGCTTTCGAATCGCCAACGGGACTGACGGCGGCTGGTTTATAAATCATGGCAACCGTTATTTCGTCGGTCGAAATATTACCTGAATTGATAAAACTATAGGTGCCCGCACCCGCAATGCCGTTTAATCCATTCACTAAATCTTGAATAGCGCTCGTGGCTCCAAAACCGTCATTTTCAATTTCCATCAAACCAACTACATCGGCTCCTGAAGCAATGATTGCGTTCAGAATTTTAGCCCTTTGACGATCAAATTCGGCGACATTATCCGCCCCCCGCGAAGTAGGAAATCCACCGCCCGAACCGTTTCCGTTGAAATAGTTGAGCACATTGAAGCTTGCTACTTTCAACGTTCCACCAAGAGCGGGCGGCGTAGCTGGGCGGGCATTGGTTGCCATGAAATTAGGGCTGGTCAAGGTCTGGATTCGGTAACCTTCAAAACGATGGTCTAACACACCCACAACACTCACGGCCTCGTCGCCAGTACGAAGGGTATTGGAAGCGCTAAGGGGATTACCACCTCTTCCAAAAATAATGGGGTCAGGGTTTTGCGAACCCACTCCATCATCCAAATAAATCCTTCTTTTAGCAATCTGAGCCAGATAGTCTGAATAACCTGATACGCTTGGCGTATTAAACTGCGTGTATTGATCCAAACGAGCATCAGTGCCAGGTTGGTTGCTGTCACCGTTTGCTGAGAGTACCAGTTGTCCAAAACGGCCTAACTGAAACAGTTCTGTCACGGTAAGATTTCCCGTGGCGGCGCTCACCTCGACGAGCATCCCTTCGTAGCGCTCTAGGTCGCTCACATTTGATACAGGTAATTGTACATTGGTGATGGCGGGTAAAGCAGCTCCACCCATATTTTGTACACTCACCAATTCATTCAATTGGGTTAAGCTGCTGCCACTTGAGGTAAATTCTGCCGCTTTACCTGTTACTTTTACTTTGTCGCCGATGTTACCGCTGAAAAGTTGGGCAGGGTCAAAAACAAAAATCCCTTCCGACGTGGCTGGATTGCCGTCGGTATCGGCATCTTCTTCCTGTACATAAAAACCGTTCAGGCGCGTTGAACCAAGGAAAGTACGCGTTACAATACCTTCAATCGCCACGGTTGTACCCGCAAAAGGCGTCGTTGCGCCACTTCCTTGAATTTCGTGTATTTTGGAAACCGCGATATCATCATTTTGGATAGTTCCCAGCCCTTGTGTATCACCCGCAGTTGCACCAGTTACGTTGGTTACATTGACAAAAAAAGTTTCGTTTGGCTCGGTGGTTTCGTCGCCATTTACTACCACTTCAAAACTATAACTATTTGAACCTTGAGGGATGGTTTGTCCAGTCAATGATTTTGTTACATAATCACTGCTCGAACTAGCGGTATTATCGGCGGTCGCAATATCAAACGTGACACCACCTGGCCCCGCAGGTGCACTCAAACTTACCGTAAATGCATAAGTAGTGGTGTTAGTATTGCCTTCCACTTTAGAAACATCATTGATGTTGAGTGTAGGAGTCACAGGGCCGCAGGTGGCGGAGTGCGTACCTAACCCATCAAATGTATCATTGGCAAAGCCATCCCATTCGGTAGCAGGATCAAACGCATTACTTCCGTTTACATCGCCCCCACAAATGGATGCTTTACGACGAATGGTATTATCGGCGGTGGAGGTCAGTCCTGTCCCCCATTCGGTACCAGGGTCAAAGCCTATTTGTCCGATTACGTCAATAATTGTAGTGCCTTTGCGAAGCACAACCACATCATCACCATTGAACCATCCAGAGCCATTGGTTTGATCAGCTTGGGCCAGTATGGTTGCATTTGCCGATGAATTAGCAATAACAAAAACATCATTACTAGCGACCGTACCCGTTAAATTAATGGTTAATGTCGAAGCAGAATTACCGTTAAAATACATCTGAATATTGTACCCGCCAGTCGCTAAATTGATGGCACTGCCCGTGCCGTTGTAGATTTCGATGGCTTTGTTATTGCTGCTTCCTTCAATGTACTCAGAAATAAACAACTCCGTGGGCGCCTGCGACCGAGCTACCGTTGAAACCGTTAACAACAGGGCTAAAAGGCAAAAAGAGCCTAAACGCTGAAGCCAACGCACGGGATTTAAAGAATGAAAATGGGTTTGGGGTAGTAAAAGTGGAATCATAAATGGTTTTTTAGAAGGTTTTATTTGAGTGAAGTAAAATTATGTTGTCGCGAAAGTACGAACAGTTATATTATCAAAATATGAATTCTAAAAATAATATACCTAATAGTCATAACTAAAAGGTTTTATTATTTTACCAAAATCCCGCCTAAGTATAAAAACTGTTTCTCGTATAACTTAGGGTTGTTTATTTTGTTATTGCGTTTTTGCAAAATCAACGCTTTATCAAGCTTTTCAGGGGAAACTTTTATGGTTACCTCATGATTTCCCTCTTTTAAACCGTTAATAATGGTATAATTCATCCGGTAGTAGGTCGCATACTCATCAAAACGATTGATGTAACGAGGCGGCTCATTGTCAATATATACTCTAATTTGCCCACTACTCGGCCCTATCACATCCACGATTCCAAAACTTGTTCCCTTAAAACGTACCTTGATGTACTCCGAAGTGTCATCAGAAGCAATAACGGAGGTCAGAAGCGAGGCGTAAGCTTTTCCCACCACGACTGAATCGACACGTGGCCAACCCGAACTTTTTTCGATTTTATCCAGCGCCAAAAGGCTTGCTTTTTCTAAATTATTAGGCATTAATGCCTTTTTCAACGCGTGTTTGCCTTTTTTTCCAACCAGTTGAAGATGAATTAGGTGTTTTTTTACGGTTTCTGCGTATACTTTATGCCCTGTTTCAGGAAAAGGATGCACTCCATCTGCCGAAAAAACCATGGGATCAGTGGTAGAACCAGCCTGGCCTTGAAGCACCATTTTACCCTCAGTGATTAAGTTCACCGCAGGAAAAGCCATTGAAATTGAGGGGATTTGGTAATAATCGGCGATGACTTCCATCGCCGACGCAGAAACGGGGAATGTACCCCGCTGATAAAAATCTAACTGCGGACGGGAGAAAGTGTACACAAAACAAATGTCAGTCGAACGGTTTTGTTGCCATATTTGACGGACAATTCCTTCCATTGATTCTTTCACATCCTGCGCAGATTTTCCATTGTCGTTGACGGCAAATTCCACAAAAACTAAATCTGGCGTGTGTTGAAGAACGTGGTTTTGCAAGCGATACGCGCCAAAATCTGAGCCTGTCCCACCGATGGCGGCCATGATTTCCACAAATTGCGCTTGGGGATAGTTGCTTTGCAACCATTGGAATGTTTTAGTGCGCCATCCATGATCGGCCCGGGTAATGCTACCACCCAAATAAGCCACTTTTACGGATTGACCTTTCTGTATTTTATCAAAAAAATGAGGCAACCCTGCACGATAGGTTGCCTCAACGGAATTGACCAAAGGTTCGGTTTGTGCAATGGTGAGTGTAGCAAAAAATACCGAACATAGTACAAAAAGAAGTTTTCTCATTACGTTTGGGAAAGTACAAATGAATAGCGTGTGAATTCTTATCCCAAAAGTACTTCGAACTTCTATTTCTATCCGTCTTTATGGATTAATTGTTCCTCATTCTGATTTGTTTAATCAACAAACTTGCGTTGACTCGTGGCGTTTTCAGTTGGGAAATCCCTTGGAATAGGAATATCAACCTTTCCCGTAGCGGCCCACTGAGCACCGCGTTGAAGGCACGTGATGAAACCGACGCATTCGACTGAATAATCAACGTGTCCGAGCGGCGTATGAAAAACGCGCCCCTTACCGTATTTGATGGTCATCAGCATGGGTTCGTGGCGGTCGGTTCCACGATTATCTTTGGGTGAAAAAGCCGTGGCCAATACTTCCATATCTTCGGCTGGCCCGCGCAGGCGGTCATACATTTCGTCTTTGGTGTGCATCCATTTGAGCGGCATTCCTTTCGTAATCGGGTGTTTGGAGTTTCTGATGGTGATTAAAAACTCCTTTTGTGCCCCGTGTGAGCCTGCTTTGCCAGCCTGCATATCCTTGACCAACTTTCCGTTTTCATCGTAATAAACAAAAGGGCCGTCTTTTTCGCTACGGTCTCCCCAGCCTCCTATACCTATCATTCGGTTGTAGGCAGGCCACTTCGGAAACGAATTGTCGGCCGCATGGACGACCACTAAACCGCCGCCATTGTTCATAAATTTCTCAAAATCGGCCTGCGTTTCGTCCGACCAAGGAGCGGCATTCCAACCAAAATTACAAACCACTAAATCATATTTAGAAAAATCGGGATGAAAAGCGGAATCCATTTTGGCATTTGCCATTGCTTTGGTGGCGGGAAGTCCTTTGATTTTGTACTTATCCACGAGGTCACCGCCGTTCCAAGTGTAATAAGTACGTTGTACATCCACCGAAAATTTACCCGTTTCTTCCAAGTAATCTTTCATCATGTACGTTATTTTGGGCCACTGTTCGTGGTTATTTTGCCCGTCAACAATCAAGGTTCTGATGATTTTGGGGCCTTTTTCTTTTTTGGATTGCGCGTGGGCATTTCCCCACCCCAGCGTGGTCAAAAGGACTAAAAAGACGTAAGTAGATTTCATGAAAAAAGTGACTGGTTATAATTTTTAATGGAAGATTTCGATTCGTCAAATTTACCTGCAAAACAGCATTATTACTCAATACCCTTTACTTTCGGCAATAGGCCCTGTGGGGGCATTAGCATCAATCTGGCCAAAACGACGATAAGCATCCTCCATAATGGCCGCTGTGGCGCTGGCGCCCAAACGCGCAACGCCCATTTCCTGCACTTTCAGAAGCCCGTCAAGGGTACGCACCCCACCCGCAGCTTTGACCAAAACCCCAGGCCCCACGTGGTCGAGCATCAGTCGAAGGTCATGCTCCGTAGCGCCTTCGTAGCTGTACTTTCCGTCGCTGCCCTTCACAAAACCGTAGCCCGTTGAGGTCTTCACAAATTCAGCCCCGACCTCCGTGCAAATTTCACAAAGTTTGATTTTAAAGGAATCTTCGGGCAAGAAATCATTTTCAAAAATCACCTTCAGAATGGCCCCGTGCTGCTTGCAAGCCGTTTTAACGGCCTGTATTTCTTCCTGCACATAAGTCCAATCATTGGCTAATACCTTGCCGATGTTGACCACCATATCAATTTCAACGGCACCATCCTTGCAGGCCTGAACGGTTTCGGCGACTTTTACCCCTACGGTACTATTCCCGTGAGGAAAACCAATCACTGTACCCACCAAAACATCGGTACCAGCCAGTAGCTCGGTGGCCATTTTGACCGCATAAGGCTTGATACATACGGAGGCAACATCGTATTTTAGGGCCAGTTTACAACCTTCCAGTAGTTCTGCATCCGTCAGGGTTGGATGCAGCAGCGAGTGGTCAATCATTTTTGCAAGGCTGCGAATCTTTGCGGTGTTCATAACAATCAAGTTTAATGTAAAATATCATTTAATGGGTCATTTCTGCAAAACAGTTATTCATTTACCATACAAGCGCTGACTTTGTAAATTTTCCCGTCTGTTTTTGTGAAAATATACAATTCACCGTTTAGCCCCTCTCCCAATCGAGTGTCGGTTTTGGCGTGGCCTGTGAGTTCACGTAAAGTTGTCAGTTTATCCTCCAGCATAAGCTCTAATTCCTGAATATCGGCCTGCTTTCCAAGGCGGAATTGGTTATTTTCCACGTAAAAAATGCGACCATTGACAATATCCCCGAAAATATACTTGCCTTTAAGCGACGGAATGCTGTTTGAAGCATACACAAATCCTCCTGAAATGGCATTGCCTTCGTCGTGGTCATATTGAGCCACTGGATAGGTATACTTGGTTGTAGACTCATTCTTGGGTAATTGATACACTAAGTTCATTTTTCCACGTGCATTCATCACAAAAGTACCTTCCCGCTCGGGCCATCCATAATCGGCTCCCGGCTTGCCAATATTGACTTCTTCAATTTGCGTCTGACCAATATCGGTAATCAACATTTTACCATCTGGCGTCCAAATGATGCGGTTTGGATTTCTAAAACCACGACAATACACTTCACCAACCGCGCCTTTCACTTTGATAAATGGATTTGACGAAGGAATTCCGTAACGCCCGTTTTTACTATTTTTTCCTAATGGATTGATGCGTAATACGGAGCTCCAAACGTGCGTTTTATCATTGCATAAAAAAGCGAAACCATTTTCCGTAGCGCCCCCATCCCCTACTCCAATGTACAACAAACCGTAGTCAGCACTCCCTGCTTTGGCTAGAGGATTGAACGTAATTTCTTGTACTCCGTGGATGGGTGAAACCATATTGACCCGCATCAGCTCACGCCCCTTACCCGAAAAAGAATTGGCATTAGGATTTTCCATTTTCCATTCTCGGAGTACCCATTGTAAGGTTACTTTTATGGAGTCGGCGTAGCCAAAGTCGGGCGTAGCAGCTTTACCTTTTTCGGTATGAGTGGTGTAAAAAAGTCCATTACGGTAGAAATCAGGGTGAAAAGCAAAGTTCCCAAATCCAGTGGCCAATCCTGGAGCGTGGATAAAGCCAGGAATTTCCTTAGTCATATCCATAAACTCTACGAGTTGATTTTCAATCATCTCGTAGAGTTTCCCCCGCAAATCCACGATAAACAAACGGTCTTTTGCACCAGGTAATTTTAACATTTTATTGATTCTAGCCAAGGGCAATTTTGCCGCTGTCTGGGGGGCGGTAGCGAGATAATCTAATTTTAAGCGTAATCCTGATTTTTCTATTTTTTTCGGAACTGGATTGGCCACTGGCGTTCCAAAATGATTCGAAACAGTGGTAGCTGTTTCGGTTTTTCGTTTAGAATGAATAAAAGACATAATTGCCTGAATGTCGGCTTCTGGTAATGTGGTAAAAGACGGCATTACCTGCTTATATTCATCAAAAAGCATGGATGCACGCGCATCTCCACTACTAATCATCTCGGGGGCATTTTGGATAAACTTTTTTAGCCAATCCGAGGGCACTACGGTTGTTACGGCCGAAAGTTCGGGTCCGATGCCCTTCTGTAGAAAATTATGACACGCAGAACAGTTGTTTTCAAATAAAGCCTGCCCTTTAGCAATTGTTTTTTTATCCGTTGAATATTCGTCTTCAACCAATCTCTTTTGGGAGGTTTTAGAGGTTGTTTTATTTTCCCCTGCGTAGCAGATCACGCCCGATAATGCGGAAAAAATTGATATAAAAAAGAGCACTTTAGTTGGGTACACCGAAGATATAAAAGCTTTGGGGTTGATAATTTTCATTGGAAAATAAAAATAGTTGATTGAAGTATGGATAAAAAGGGACATTTGTTATGAAAGAAGATTTTGTCAAAAATCTCCCGAAAACGATTGCAAGATATTATTGGCGGTGTAAGTGAATGCTTGAAATAACGCCTTACGTACCTTCAAAAAAACAAAAAAGCTCTCTCGTTTACGGAGAAAGCCTTCTGCTGATGGATTTAAAAATGAGTGGTTATGGTTTTAAATCAGTTGTTTTAGTTTCTCTGCCCATTCAATCAATTTATCAACGTCTTTTGTTTTAATATCCGATGATATTCTGATTTTCTCAAAAGCCCTGACCAGCATTTTTTTCGTTTCTTCTACCCGTGCTTTGGGCTTGTCTTTCACGGATAGGGTCGTTCCTTTTTCGGTGAGTATATCCTCTAATTTCTCCGTTGAGCCAATGAGTTCCGTTCTTTTTGTCTTGGCTAATTTTTGAATGTCAGCTTTACCAATTTTGATTTCACCGCTTAGCACGGCGTTTTTAAGGTCATTGTCTAGCTTATCAAGCCCCGCGGCAAATTCGGCGTCTCTTAGAATTGTATTTCTGCCAACTTTATATTCTTTGGCTAACTTTTCGGAGGTTGAAAGTGAATTTTTATCATAAGTCCCAAAATGGGAATTATGCTTTTCTTCATCATTTTCACCATAAGTCCCACTCTGGGACTTATGGTCATTTCGGTCGTATTTCCCTTTTTCCGTCTTCTCTAAATTGTACCTGAGACCTCTAAAGTAGGAAGTTTGTTGGGGGGTCAGGTTTCGGCGACCCAACTGCAAATCAATCATGTAATCTTTTACCTCCTTAAGAGACAAAAAAGGCATTAACTGAACGTTGAAATTAATGTTTCGGGCGGTGCAAATACGATAGCGATTGTGTCCATCCACCAGTATGTACGCAGGGGCGTTGGGGGTAATAGAAGCACCATTGACTACGCCTTGGGTAGTTTCCCAGAGTAGTAATGCGTCTTTGCACCCATTTTTGATGATGTTTTGTTCCAGCTGATTGAGCTCATCATCGGTGGGGGAGGGTATAAAGCCGCGAAGCTCCTCCAAAATCTGAATATTTTGTTTTATCTGTTCAGAAGTGATGTAGCTGTTATTGAGTGCCTGTTTGGTTTTTTCGCCAATGGCGTTTTTGATGTTGAGCTTGGCCATGGGGTAGGTTATTTTACAATTTGCAGATAGTCAATAAACTCGTCACAAAAATCACGATAGTTTTTCGCAGCCTCGGAGTTATCGGCAAATTTGGCAATGGGGCGTTGTAAAATTTGGGATTTCTGAAAGTCAACCAGGTGCTTGATTTCGGTTTTAAAGACCCGAATAGGCACGTTCTCTTTCACATTTTCTTTGATTCCGTCGTGAACGCTGTTTTTCTTCACCATTGTAAACACAATGCCATCAACCTTCAATTCTGAGTTAAGGTTCGTCTTCACTTCCATAACGCGCTGTAGAAGAGAATTAAGGCCCTTTACAGCCGACATTTCGGGTAGCAGCGTAATCAAACAGCTGTTGGAAGCGTTCATGGCCGAAATCGTCAGTTTATTTAAGGAGGGAGGGCAATCAATCAGTACGTATTCAAATTCAGTAAGCAGAGGTTGAAGTTTGTTTTTTAGACGTAAGTCTCCCCCAACACTCAAAATGAGTTGAATCTCGGCATCGGCAAGTTCAATGTCTGAGGGTGACAGATAAAGGTTCTCCGATATTTCAATGATGGGGAGCGGTTGAGCATGATTTAGCAGCGCATGGGCTACCTGTACTTCGGGATTTTCTACGCCAAGAATTTGACTAAGATTACCTTGTGGGTCTAGGTCGATAAGCAGGACTTTAAAACCTCTCCGAGCTAGTGCTTCGCCAAGGGATGAGGTTGTGGTGGTTTTGCCAACTCCACCTTTGTGATTGATGATGGATATGACCCGGGCTTTTTCGTAAAGGGTGGATGAATAACCGTATTTGGTTAATATGGGGAAAAGCGCGGTTAGATGTTTCTCCGCCAGATTGCGAGAACCTGCAAGTGCTTGGGCAATGGTCCCTTTGGGAATTCCGGCTTCTTTCTCTAATGCCGATACCGTGAGCGCTGGGTTGTGCTTTAAGAAATTTTCAACTTCTTTCTGACTTATCATGCGGAGGTTAATTTTGTCATTCTTTTTTTACAAAAATAGATAAAAATACAATGGTTAGTAAAAGTATTTTGACAAAATACTGGAAAGGGTAGTACAAGGTTTTTGATTGAGGGCTTAAAACAGCATGTGAAAGTGAAAAAGGTGGCAAATACGTGAAATATTAACAAACTAATTTTTTAGTTGGCGCCCAAACCCCATTTTTGAAAGGAGCGATTTTTTGTTTTTTGTTTTGTTTTTTCTGGTCTCTTCTATTTTTTTCCCTAGAAGAAAACTGCATTGATTTTGATTTGAAAATTGGTTAAATTTTTATTTAGAAATTGATGATTAAAATATTGATGATTTAAGGGGCTTGTAATAATCTGATAGTCAGTGTATTACAAGGTCGAATTCTGTCAAAATGTAGTCGAATTCTGTCAAAATGTAGTCGAACTCTGTCAAAATGTAGTCGAACTCTGTCAAAATGTAGTCGAACTCTGTCAAAATGTAGTAATCTATTCTGTCAAAATGTAGTCGAATTCTGTCAAAATGTAGTCGAACTCTGTCACTAAAAATGTCAGACAGAAATCATTGACAGAATTAGGAGTCATTCGTTTCTTTGTGGTGTTCTCCAAATAACAATTTTAAATTGGGGGATTGAAAAGTGTTATTTTTTATTTTTTTTAAGAAGTTGTTGTGCATGCGTTTAAAAAAATGAATCCCCCCAAATCCTTCCTTTTTCGCAAAGTCCTAATTCTGTCAAAATGTAGTCGATAAATGAATTTTATTTTATTTAAATTATTGATTATCAATATGTTGTTGGTTAAAATAATTTTGAGGAGTTGATTTTTAGCCTAAAAAGTATAAAAAATGAAAGTTTTTGAGTGAAACTGCTTACCAAAATGTGCTTTACAGTGAATAGAACCACTTTTTAAAGACTTGATTGACTATGTTTTAGGGCTAATTCTGTCAAAATGTAGCCTAATTCTGTCAAAAAAACACAAATTCTGACACAGTTTTGTTTTGACAGAAAAGATTTTTACCTTAGCTTCCAGATAGTAAAAAAGCAGTCTGCTTGTCCAAAAGAATGAAATTAAAGCACTACAATCGACAGCCTAATGGGGCAATCATGACTCGTCAAAACTTTTCATTGTTGGAAAAGCGCGTTTTTTACATTGTGATGAACCAAATAACAGAAGCCGACGCCGAATTAAGGCAGAATAAATACTTCAGAATACCCGCAAAACTCATTACCAATAATTATCGTCAGATGCTCGCAATGACGCAGACCCTGATGCGAAATTGTCAAATTTGGCTACGCAATGATGAGGAAAAGGAATTCAGCGCATTCAACGTGTTTTCCTCCGCCAAGTACAGTGCCAAGGAAGGGGTATTTGAAATTGGCGTTTCGTACGAAGTACTGCCTCACATTGCAAAGATAAAAAGTGGCTATACCGAATACGAGTTGGCGATTGCTTTGTCGCTCAACAAAACGTATTCCCAGCGATTGTACGAGATTCTTTCCCGCTGGAAAAATTTTAACGGTGGAGCTTGGTCTGAAATCTTGGTGGATGAACTTCGAGAATTGATTTCTGCCACGGAAGATACGTACGATGATTTCGGGCAATTTAAGCGGCGTGTACTCGATCCAAGCCAGGAAGAAATATCTGCCAAAACCGACCTCTCGTTTTCTTACCAAATCCACAAAACGGGCCGTAAAGTTACGCATATATCTTTTTTGATTGTGACGC
>NZ_CP030855.1 GCF_003325355.1 Runella rosea | reverse complement strand
CACTTCACCCGCATTGAGTTTAACGGTGAATGCCGTTCCGAATGCGCCTGCCACCCCAACGGCCACGGTGACGCAACAACCCACCTGCACAACTCCGACGGGCACGATTATGATTACAGCTCCCACGGGCGGAAGTATCCAATACAGCGTCGGCGGGGCTTACCAAACCTCAGCCACCTTTGCCAATTTGTCGCCTTACACGTATCAGGTCACGGCCCAAAACACGGCTACGGGTTGTACCTCAAAACCGCTGAGTTTGACGGTCAATTCTGTACCGAACGCACCAATGATTTCGGAGGTAATACTGACACAACCTACCTGTGCAGTGCCCACGGGAACCGCACAGATCAATGCCACTAGCAATTTGCCTTTACAGTATTCAAAAAATGGTACCGTTTGGCAAAGCAGTAATAGTTTCAGTGGGTTAACGCCCGCTGCCTACACTTTCCAAGTCCGCACCACAGCAGACACAACATGTGTAACTACCAGTGCTTCACAAACCATTAACGTAGTTCCTGTCCCAAGTGCAACAATCAATTATGCAGGATCTCCATATACAAATTCTGGGATAGCTTCCGTTACTTTAACGGGGATAATGGGCGGAATTTTTAGCTCAACACCAGGATTATTACTCAATGCCAGCACAGGTGAAGTCAATTTAGCCGGAAGTATCCCTGACAACTATATTGTCACTTATACGATTGCGGCAAGTGGGGTCTGTCCTGCTTTTGAAACCACTGATACTCTGCAAATTCTCACTAAGACGACACTGATTTTTGTCAACATAGCTAATACTAATCCTGTCCAGAACGGTGCAAGTTGGTTAACGGCTTATGCGAATTTGCAATCAGGCTTGAGCGCCGCCGCCGCCTTAACAGACTCCAACATACAGGTGTGGGTAGCACAGGGTAACTATAAACCTGGCACGTCGCGTAGTGATGTTTTCGAGATTCCTTCTAATGTACACGTTTATGGCGGTTTTGCGGGAACAGAAACGGATTTATCTGAGCGTAACTGGAAGACTCACCCCGTGATTTTGAGCGGAGAGATCGGTGGACCGCAACTCAATGATAATAGCAATCACGTGGTAGTGTTCCGAGGAACGGATTCGCTGACCCGTCTGGACGGATTCCGCATCGAGAAAGGTTTTGCTGAATTCGTGGGTATCACTCAGGATACAGACCTCAACGACCCAGCAGTGCTGGCCTCGGGCGGGGGGATTTTGGCGATTAATAAGAGTAAAGGGCTGATCACCAATTGTATCATCACTGACAACCGGGCGGTGGGAGGCGGGGGTATGATGCTTCGCGATAGCAGCCACATGCGCATCACTCAAAGTATCATTTTTGGCAATGAAGCTACCTTCGGGGGCGCAGTTTATGTGTTGGGAGGTAGTAGACCCTATTTTGAGAACGTACTGATGGTCATTAACAAAGGGTTAGGAGGCGGTCTGTACGTCAATGGCAGTCAACCATTGCTGGTGAATACTACTATCGCATCCAACAAGGATGATGGAAAAAATGCGGGGGGTATTTACAACGCCAATTCAGTAACTACGGTAAAAAACAGTATATTATGGGGTAACTCACCGTTACAGTCTACCTTGGGTAGCAATATTACCTATAGCACGGTGGAAGGGGGCTATACTGGAGTGGGCAATAGCAACCAGAATCCGCAGTTTGTCAATCCGAATGCTAACGGGCTTGCTCCAATGGGCACGTTGGGGGATTACCACTTGCTCCCTTGCTCGCCAGCCATTAACGGGGGCGATAATTCAGTCGCACCGAATGTAGATCTGGAGGGCAATCTGCGTCCTTATCCTGTAGGGTTGGGCATTGTAGATCGTGGGGTGTATGAAAGCCAGAGCAGTGGAAGCAGCGGGCCAGCGAATCTGACGGTGACGGAAAACATTACATCGGGCACGGTACTAAAGGCGGCCGATAAGATCGTGGCCACCAATCAGGTGTCGGGGGCAACGGTGGTATATCAGGCAACCAAATCGGTGACGCTGAATCCCGGCTTCAGTGCTACGGCGGGAGCAGGCAACAGTTTTCAGGCCTTTATCGGTGGTTGTAACACAGCGGCCGTTACAGGCAGTCAGGCTCAAAAGTAATGCTTAATAATTCTTTTTTTCTCGATTCTCAACCTTTTGAAAGCGCGGTAATGCTGCCGCGCTTTTGTACCGGAAATCAACACTCACCAAGAAGAGTTTAACGTCAGCGAAATGGCCAACGGGATGTATTTCCTCAAAATCAATACAGCTGATAAACAGGCAACGCTGAAAGTAGTGAAGGTGCAGTAAAAACAAGTCGGTTCCTCTCGCTTTGAAAAGTCCTGTTACCTCTCAATTGGTAGCAGGACTTTTGGGTAGTTTTGAATAATATGAATGATAAAATATAAAAAAACCGTTCTAATTTTGCCCTGAACGGAAAGGTTTCAACGACATTCATTGATCAACCCTTGGCAATTGACTAACGCAGTGAGAATAAGCATAATTTATAGTAAAAACAGCGTTTCGCTCTTTTTAATGTTTGTTCTTTCATGGTTCCAAACCAACTACACCCATGCCCAAGATTTACGGCATCCCGAAAAGTACGTCCAAATCTACGACTTGGCCTATCAACATCCTTACCCCAAGCGTTGGGATGTGATAGATTCCATCCGCAGCAGTACTTTTACAAATCTTGAGACCAAAGAAGGCTATTTATTTAGGGTGGCGATTGTGGAGTCAGCGGCCAACCGACACCATGACGAGAAGGCCTATTTGATTGCACAATTATCGAAAATGGACTATTTGCAACGAAGCAGTAAAGTGCCTTACCAAGCCTTTGAGCAATGGTACAACCACTGCATCGCCGAAGCCGATCGAATCAATTTCGACGCTATTAAGGGGAGTTTTGCTTTTTTGTACAGTGCCAACCTGAGACTCAATTATCAGCAGGATGTGCTTTCTCTGTATTATTTAAACCGAGCGATTGCCTATTTCTATGTGGCAAAAATGATCAGTCCTTACAAAAAAGGGCTGTTTTTTAGTGGTGCAACCCGAGTCTTTTACCAATTTGACGACTTTGCTAGTGCCATTCAATACGGAAAAGAAGTAGAAAAATACAACATAGACAAAACCGAACAATTCCTGACCTTGGATGTAGTAGGAATGGCTTATTTAAAACGCCGAAACTACGATTCGGCACTCGTGTATTTTGATAAAGCCCTGCACATGTTTCAGGCAGAATTTGCCGACGAGAAAACCAAACAGGGCTGGTACGGCATTTTGACGGGCAACAAAGCCCACGTTTACAAAGCCATCGGTCAATTTGACACCGCCATCAATTACTACAAAATAGGCATTGAAGATACCTACAAGCACAAGCTATGGGACAATACCTGCAGGTTTGCCGTTGCGCTGGCCGATTTGTACTTAACCCAAAACAAAGTAGCCGAAGCCACCAAGCTCATTGCCGTAGCCAAGCAAACCACCCAAAGCCAAGGCAATGAGTCAGATAAGTATCAATTGCACCAATTTCTCGGCAAATACTATACACGGGTGGGCAATATGCCCTTGGTGATAGCCCACAAAGACTCCACCCAATACTGGGCGAGCATTTTGGAAAAGCGCCGGGGCAAAAACGTGCAAATTCAGGCCGATTTAAAGCTCGAAACCGAGCGGCGACAAAACGCAGAAACAACCCTCAATGAAAATATCCGCCAACAAAAAGTAAATAGAGTCATTGCCATTGTCATGGTGGTGTTGTTGACTGCCGTCGCTTTTGTGTTGATTCTGCGCTACCAATTGCTGATGAAAGTAAAGGAAAAAGAGTTGAAAATTCAACAACAGGAGGCCGAACGGAAACTACTGCTCGAACAGGAAAAAGCCAAGCAAGAACAGCTCGTAGCACAGCTAAAACTAGACGAGTTTACCAACATCATTATCGCCAAAAACAAACAAATTGAGTTGTTGCTTTCCGAAAACGACGACGCCCAAACGACCGCGGGTATTCAACAACTGCAAAACAACACCCTCCTTACCGAGGAACAATGGCTCAGTTTTAAGGCCCTTTTTGAGCAAGTACACACGGGCTATTTACAACGATTAAAAGAAAAAATCCCTGGCATTTCGCCCGCCGAAATCCGTTTTATGGCCTTGGCCAAACTCCAACTCAACACCCGGGAAATGGCATCCTCGCTGGGGGTGTCGGTCAATGCCGTGCGCAACGTATGGTTTCGGCTCCGAAAGAAAATAGACCTGCCCGAAGACGCCACCTGGCACGACTTAGCCAATCAAATTTAGCCCTTCACTCGGATTCTCAATAATCTTATATTGCTAAGTGTAAGCTCACTATCAGCGGTTAACTGTCCTACCCTCATGGGCTTGTAGGAAAAGCCTTTGAAATCCCCTTCTCCTGCAAGGAGAAGAGTTAGGGGCGGTGCGCCGCTGAGATGAGGTTGAATTGTACCTTCACTCGATTTAAAATTCACTTCTCTACGGCTGAATTTTTATTAGTAAAAAATGCCTCTAAGCTTTTTAGAGGCATTTTTTACTTTTCAATTCATTGTAAGTCAATACATTATAATTTGTGATGTTTTTGTGATGCTCCAAATTTGGTGCTTTTGTGCATAGTTTCTAACCTTAGGACATGAACCTTTTTATCAAAATCAAATACGCACTTTATAAGGGATGGTGGCTACTGCTGTTGGCCGTGGCCTTGTTGGCTTGTCTTGCCATTTGGTGGTATTTTGATGAGAAAATTGAACAACTCACCCCCACCCCCGCCGCCGCCGCCGCCGCCGCCGTTCAGGCCTCAAAAAACAAAACCTTATGAAACACAAACTACTAACAATCTTCTTGATTTTAAGCAATCTGTTGCCCTTGCATAGTCAGGCGCAAACAGTTCCTGAGATATTATATATACGCACCGTAATGAATGTTCAGGGTTGTGCTGGTTCAGAAACTGGTGATGTAGCAATCATTTGGTCAAATGCTCTCCAAAACTTAACGGTAACCCGTACTTTTTATACCAATCCTAACTGTGAGGGAGAACCTGCCTTGACCAATACGTTTGAGGTAGTGCCTCCTGGATTGATTACTGGCGCGCCGTTGAAAATAACATTACCGCAAGGTATGCGAAGTTGTAAATTCAATGTAGTATCTCAAGCTTCGAATGTAAGTGTAAGTAGTGATTGTATTCCGCTCACGGTCACTCCGGCCCCCACCCGCCTTTACGTGAACGCTACCGCCACGGGTGCAAATACGGGCTTGACGTGGACCGATGCTTTTACCGATTTGCAATCGGCACTCAATTATTCTTGCAATAGCAACTTAACAGAAATCTGGGTAGCGGCGGGTACCTACAAGCCCACCTCCGGCACCGACCGCAATGCTGCCTTTGTGATGAAAAACGGCGTGGCCATCTACGGCGGCTTTCCGAATACGGGTGACCCTACCCTAACCGACCGCAACTGGAACACCAACGTGACCATCCTCAGCGGTGAAATCGGTGCGGCTGGCATAGCGGACAATTCCTATCGGGTCATCAACAACGCCTTCACTTTAAGTAGTCCCCTTACAAACACGGCCATATTGGACGGCTTCACCCTTGAGGCTGCCAATGCAAATGGAGCTTTTCCACTTAACCTTGGCGGTGGTATGTGGAATGCCAATGCCTCGCCCACTATCAGAAACTGTACATTCAGAAACAACTTTGCAGGGGCGGGTGCTTGTATGTTCAACGACAACTCATCGCTCACTGCCACCAATTGCCTGTTCATCAACAATACCTGCTCCATCTCAGGTGCCGCCATTTCATGTGGTGGCGGTTCTGCCAACGTTAAGGTGATCAATTGCACATTTTATGGCAACTCCGGCGGCACTACCATAGAAAATCAATCCAATGCCAGCTACACCAACTGTATTGTATGGGGTAATAGCGGCGGTATTAATGGCGGTAACGTGACCTACTCTATTGTACAGGGCGGCTACACGGGCACGGGCAACCTGAACGCCGACCCGCTCTTCGTCAACGCCGCATCGGGAGACCTTCGCCTGCAGCAATGTTCTCAGGCGATAGATGCAGGTACAAATACCAACGCCCCTTCAACCGACTTTGCAGGGAATGCTCGCCCCTTCAATGCCACGGGCGTGAGCAATGCCGATATGGGGGCGTATGAGTACCAATCTACGTATAATGTATGTGCCTGTACTAATATTACCGGAGGAATCGTGTACGTCAATGCTTCCGCTTCTGGAAGCAACAACGGAAGTACTTGGGCAAATGCTTTTACGGATTTACAAGCTGCACTTACCTTAGCCAGTACCTATCCCTCGTGCGTATCTCAAATCTGGGTCGCCGCAGGCACCTACAAGCCGACCACCGGCACCGACCGCACCATTTCCTTTGTGATGAAAAACGGCGTGGCCATCTACGGAGGCTTCCCGAATTCGGGCAACCCAACTTTTGCAGACAGAAACTGGGTGACGAATGTGACCACCCTCAGCGGGGACATCGGCACGGTGGGCAACAACAGTGACAACAGCTACAACGTTATCAATAACGATGGCAAGGGTTTAAATACTACCGCCGTCCTTGATGGGTTTACCATCTCGGGCGGAAATGCCAACCATCCCAGTAGTCAAGCTCAGTCTATGGGTGGTGGAATAAACAATACAGGTAGTAGCCCCACAATACAAAATTGTCTGATTAGTGATAACTCTGCCAATTTTGCTGGTGGAGGAATAGTACTACTTTCTACAGGCAGTACTAAGGCTCAGCTCACCAACTGTCTCTTTCGGAATAATACATCCTCCCAAGGAGGAGCTATATTTGTCCAGGATGCGAGTTGCATGTATGTGAACTGTGCATTTCAGAACAATAACAATACAGGTCAAAATAACTTTATTGGAACAGCTATACTATTCAATAATACGAGTACGAGTGGTATGAGTTCGCAGTTAATTAATTGCTCCTTTCGGGGGAATACGGGGTCAACCACCCTGCACAAGACTGGAAACAATCATGTGGTTGAACTAACCAACTGCGTTGTGTCGGGCAATGGTCTATTTACATTTTGGCTGGATGGGACGAATGAGCCTATTCTAATTTCGTATAGCCTGCTGGAGAGTGCCTCTAACCCAACGACTTACACGGCCACCAATAGTCTAACAACCAGTACCTCTCCCTTCATCAGCCCCACCTCTCTCGCCTTAGCAGCCTGCTCGCCCGCCATCAACGCGGGAGACCCAGCTACCACCTCTGCTACGGTGGGCAATGTGGACTTGGCGGGGGATCCACGCTTTTTCAACAACGGCAGGGTAGACATGGGGGCGTATGAATTTCAAGCGACCCTGCCGAACACAGTCCCCGGTGTATGGTTTGTCAATGCTTCGGTATCGGTATCGGGCAGCGGCAGGTCTTGGGATTGTGCCTTCAAAGATTTGCAGCAAGCCCTCGCCGCCGCCGGTTCGGGCGACCAAATCTGGGTCGCCGCCGGCACCTACAAGCCCACCTCCGGCACCGACCGCAATGCTGCCTTTGTGATGAAAAACGGCGTGGCCATCTACGGCGGCTTCTTTGGTAATGAAACGCAGCTTTCGCAAAGGAACTGGAACACCAACGTGACCATCCTCAGCGGTGAAATCGGTGCGGCTGGCATAGCGGACAATTCCTATCGGGTCATCAACAACACCTTCACTGCTAGTGCACCATTGGCCAGCTCTGCAATACTGGATGGTTTTACCGTGGAGGCGGCAAATGCCAACGGTGGGTTCCCGCTTAACCTTGGCGGTGGCATGTGGAACACCCACGCCTCGCCCACGGTCAGTAACTGTATTTTCAGGAACAACACAGCCGCCGCAGGTGGGGCTATGTTCAACGACAACTCCCAAGCAAGTGTGACCAACTGCCTGTTCATCGGCAACAGTTGCACCGTAGCGGGTGCGGCCATGTCCAATGGCGGTGGCACGGCTTCGGCCAGGGTCACCAACTGCACCTTCTTTGGCAACATAGGCGGTAACAGCACGATAAGCAACGAGGTGAACGCAACCGCCATTACCAACTGCATCGTATGGGGCAATGCCACTGGCGTTTCGGGTGGCACGGTCACCTATTCCATCGTACAGGGTGGCTTCACTGGCACGGGCAACCTGAACGCCGACCCGCTCTTCGTCAACGCAGCGGGCGGCAACCTCCGCCTGCAAGCCTGCTCGCCCGCCATTGACGCGGGCAGCGATGCGGCCAATACCACCACCGCCGACCTCGGCGGCAATCCTCGCAAGTTTGAGTCCGTCCTGGGTGGGCAGATGATTGACATGGGGGCGTATGAATTTCAAGCGACCACACCGAACACAGTCCCCGGTGTATGGTTTGTCAATGCTTCGGTATCGGTATCGGGCAGCGGCAGGTCTTGGGATTGTGCCTTCAAAGATTTGCAGCAAGCCCTCGCCGCCGCCGGTTCGGGCGACCAAATCTGGGTCGCCGCCGGCACCTACAAACCGACCAGCAGCACCGACCGCACCATTTCCTTTGTGATGAAAAACGGCGTGGCCATTTACGGCGGTTTCCCGAATTCGGGCGACCCAACTTTTGCAGACCGGAACTGGGCGACCAACGTGACCACCCTCAGCGGCGACATCGGCACAGCGGGCAATAGCGTCGACAACAGCTACCACGTCATCTACAATTTTGATAACGGACTGGACGCCAATGCCATATTAGACGGGTTTACGATTAGCGGCGGCATTGCCAATGGGCAATCCAATACCATCAATGCCTTTGGAGGTGGCGTGTATAACAGAAACAGCAGCCCTGCTTTTTATAACTGCACATTCACTGGTAATTTAGCATCAGGCTTGGGCGGAGGCATGTTTAACCAATCTAGTTCTCCCACAGTGGTAAACTGCAACTTTACCGATAACTCGGCTAACAGCTCAGGCGGCGGGATGAGCAACTTACAGAGCTCCCCCAACATCACCAACGCCATCTTTACCGGTAACTCGGCTAGCTTTGGCGGCGGGATGTACAACTCAGAGAGCTCCCCCAACATCACCAACGCCATCTTTACCGGTAACTCGGCTAGCTTTGGCGGCGGGACTTACAATGCTATCGCGGCAAATCCGACCTTTACCAATTGCACCTTTACCGGTAATTCCGGCAAAGAAATTTATTACGGGGCCGGTTCGCCCACTTTCAATAATTGTATCATCTGGGGGCAAACAGATGTTTCTGGCAATTTCACCAATTGCATCATACAAGGTGGTTATACCGGATGCGCTAACTGCCCTAATGGAAATGGTAACGCCGATCCGCTCTTCATCAACGCAGCGGGCGGCAACTTCCGCCTGCAAGCCTGCTCCCCCGCCATTGATGCGGGCAGCGATGCGGCCAATACCACCACCGCCGACCTCGGCGGCAATCCCCGAAAGTTCGAGTCCGTCTCGGGTGGGCAGATGATTGACATGGGGGCGTATGAATTTCAAGCGACCCTACCGAACACAGTCCCCGGTGTATGGTTTGTCAATGCTTCGGTATCGGTATCGGGCAACGGCAGGTCTTGGGATTGTGCCTTCAAAGATTTGCAGCAAGCCCTCGCCGCCGCCGGTTCGGGCGACCAAATCTGGGTCGCCGCTGGTACGTACAAACCGACCAGCGGCACCAACCGCAGCATTTCCTTTGTGATGAAAAACGGCGTGGCCATCTACGGTGGCTTTCCCAATACGGGCAACCCTACCCTAACCGACCGCAACTGGGCGACCAACGAGACCATCCTCAGCGGCGACATTGGCACGGTGGGTGATATCACAGACAATTGCCGCAATGTCATCCGCAACGGAAATGCAATCAATAACACAGCTGTACTGGATGGTTTTGTAGTGACGGGCGGAAATGCGAATACAAGTGGTTTTAGTAGTGGAGGGGGCATGTACAACAATGGAATAGGTGGAAATTGTAATCCTACCGTCGTCAATTGCGTGTTTAAAAATAACTTTGCAAGGTCTGGTGGAGCGGTTGCGAACGAAGGGGATCAGGGCAGTAGCCAACCGACATTCACCAATTGTCTTTTCTTCGAAAATCAGGCAACCTACAACAGTTCATTTTCTCATGGTGGGGCAATGTGGACTTCCGGCAATGCAAATGTGACGATTACCAACTGCACCTTTGCCAACAACTCAGCACTGGGAGATGGAGGTGCTCTTTTTCAAGCATCAAATTTGGGTAGCCCTACTATCACCCTGCGCAATTGCATCTTCTGGGGCAACCAGGCAGCGGTTAGAGGGAACCAAATCAGGAATGGGTCTGCTTCCACGTTAAATATCTCCCACACGATACTGGAAGGAGGAATTGCGGCAATTAGCAATGGCGACAATGCCATCATCAACGATAACGGCAACAACGCTGCCGCCAACCCGCTCTTCGTCAACGCCGCGGGCGGCAACTTCCGCCTGCAAGCCTGCTCCCCCGCCATCAACGCGGGAGACCCAGCTACCACCTCTGCTACGGCGGGTAATGTGGACTTGGCGGGGAATCCACGCTTTTTCAATAGCGGTAGAGTAGATATGGGGGCGTATGAATACCAATTCGCGCCGCCCACCGCCCTTACCCCCACCGTGGGCAGCAACAACCCCATCACTTGCGGGGGCAACAACGGCAGCATTACCCTGAGCGGCTTCCTGAACAGTACCACGTACAGCGTTACCTACAAAAAAGACAACAACGACGTGGCCGCTGCCAACTTTACTTCCAGCGACGGCGGAGTCATCACCCTCACGGGCTTAGGCGCGGGCAGCTACACCCACATCGTGGCCACCTACGGGGCTTGCGTCAGCAACGCCGCTACCGCCACCCTCAACGACCCCGCCAAACCGTCGCTGACGCTGAGTACCATTCCCGCCATTTGCGCGGGAGCGATATCGTTTACTATTCCCTACACCAACCCCACCCAATCGCCCAATAAGTATTCGATTTCGGGAGTGGGTATTACGACCGTCAACGACGGAGATTTGACCAACCCCATCAGCGTCACTTTAAGCACAGGGGCTTCGGGGAGTTCGATTTCGTTTACTTTAACCCTCTCAAATACCACCACCAACTGCATTTCGGAGGAGATTATGGGGAGCGTGACGGTCAACCCCAACAGCTTGGGCGGAACGGTAGGCAACACCCAAACCATCTGCTCTGGCACAGCTCCCGCTGATTTGAGCCTGAGCAATCAAGTCGGCAACGTAGTCAAATGGCAAAAATCCTCTGACGCGGCCCTCAGCAGCCCCGTTGACATTGTTTCGACAAGTACAACCTTGACAAGTGCCACAATCGGCAACCTGACGGCCAATACGTATTTCCGGGCCGTCGTCAAAAGCGGCGTATGTGCCGAAGCATTTTCTGAGGCCGTTTTAATTACCGTCAATCCCGTCAGCGTAGGCGGAACTGTCAGCGCGGCCCAAACCATCTGCTCTGGTACTTCGCCCGCTGATTTGACATTGAGCGGCCAAACGGGCAGCGTCGTCAAATGGCAAAAATCCTCCGACGCGGCCTTCAGCAGCCCCGTTGACATTGTCTCCACAGAAACTACGCTGACAAGTGCCACAATCGGCAACCTGACGGCTAACACCTATTTCCGAGCCCTCGTCAAAAGCGGCGTATGTGCCGAAGCATTTTCTGAGGCCGTTTTGATCACCGTCAATCCCGTCAGCGTAGGCGGAACCCTAAGTGCGGCCCAAACCATCTGTGCAGGCACGGCTCCCGCTGATTTGAGCCTGAGTGGCCAAACGGGTAGCGTCATCAAATGGCAAAAATCCTCCGACGCGGCTTTCACCAGCCCCGTTGACATTGTCTCCACTGCTACAACCTTGACGAGTGCCACCATCGGCCACCTCACCACCAACACTTATTTCAGAGCCCTCGTCAAAAGCGGCGTATGTGCCGAAGCATTTTCTGAGGCCGTTTTGATCACCGTCAATCCCGTCAGCGCAGGCGGTACGGTAGGTTCGGCCCAAACCATCTGCTCGAGCACGGCTCCCGTCGATTTGAGCCTGAGCGGACAAACGGGCAACGTCGTCAAATGGCAAAAATCAACCGACATGGCTTTCAGCAGCCCCGTTGATATTGTTTCGACAAGTACAACCTTGACAAGTGTCACAATCGGCAACCTCACGACCAATACTTATTTCAGAGCCGTCGTTAAAAGCGGCGTATGTGCCGAAGCATTTTCTGAGGCCGTTTTGATCACCGTCAATCCCGTCAGCGCAGGCGGTACGGTAGGTTCGGCCCAAACCATCTGCTCGAGCACGGCTCCCGTCGATTTGAGCCTGAGCGGACAAACGGGCAACGTCGTCAAATGGCAAAAATCAACCGACATGGCTTTCAGCAGCCCCGTTGATATTGTTTCGACAAGTACAACCTTGACAAGTGTCACAATCGGCAACCTCACGACCAATACTTATTTCAGAGCCGTCGTTAAAAGCGGCGTCTGTGCCGAAGCATTTTCTGAGGCCGTTTTAATTACCGTCAATCCCGTCAGCGCAGGCGGAACCCTAAGCGCGGCCCAAACCATCTGCTCTGGCACCGCTCCCGCTGATTTGAGCCTGAGCGGTCAAACGGGTAGCCTCATCAAATGGCAAAAGTCAACTGACATGGCCTTCAGCAGCCCCGTTGACATTGTCTCCACAGAAACTACGCTGACGAGTGCCACCATCGGCAACCTGACGGTTAACACCTATTTCCGAGCCCTCGTCAAAAGCGGCGTCTGTGCCGAAGCATTTTCTGAGGCCGTTTTGATCACCGTCAATCCCGTCAGCGTAGGCGGAACCGTCAGCGCGGCCCAAACCATCTGCGCAGGCACGGCTCCCGCTGATTTGAGCCTGAGTGGCCAAACGGGCAGCGTCGTCAAATGGCAAAAATCCTCCGACGAGGCTTTCACCAGCCCCGTTGATATTGTCTCCACAGCGACAACCTTGACAAGTGCCACCATCGGCAACCTGACGGCAAACACCTATTTCCGAGCCCTCGTCAAAAGCGGTGTGTGCAGCAAAGCATTCTCTGAGGCCGTGTTGATCACGATTCTCAGCCCTGCCGTACCGACGGTGCAGAACGACACCATCGTTATCCCCAACCTCCCCTTTTCTCTGCGCGCCTCGGGATGCAGCGGTCCAAACGCGGCGGTCAACTGGTACTTAAGCAGCGACAATTCCCCCGTTGCCATGCCCGCCACCATTCTGTCTGCGGCCTCCTTTTATGCCCGTTGCCAACAAAGTTCCAGCCCCGTAACCTGCCTCTCCGACCCGTCCGCCAACGTCTTCGTCAAAGTCGTCAAACAGATCTTTGTCAATCAGGCCAACAAAGCCGTCATCAGAAACGGTAAATCATGGACCACCGCCTTCTCCGATCTCAAGATGGGGCTCGATACCGCCGCCCTGGCCTACGACGTCCCCGTCGAAGTGTGGGTCGCTAAGGGCACTTACAAACCCGGCACCCTGCGCCGAGATGTGTTCACCATCCCGTCCGGCGTGAAGGTCTACGGTGGGTTTGAAGGAAACGAAACGCTGTTGAGTCAGCAAAACCCAAAAAACCACCTGACCATCCTCAGCGGCGAGATCGGCGGCACCCAGCGCAATGACAACAGTAATCACGTAGTTTTGTTCCGAAGCACGGATTCACTGACCCGTCTGGACGGATTCCGCATCGAGAAAGGTTTTGCTGAATTCGTGGGTATCACTCAGGATACAGACCTCAACGACCCAGCAGTGCTGGCCTCGGGCGGGGGGATTTTGGCGATTAATAAGAGTAAAGGGCTGATCACCAATTGTATCATCACTGACAACCGGGCGGTGGGAGGCGGGGGTATGATGCTTCGCGATAGCAGCCACATGCGCATCACTCAAAGTATCATTTTTGGCAATGAAGCTACCTTCGGGGGCGCAGTTTATGTGTTGGGAGGTAGTAGACCCTATTTTGAGAACGTACTGATGGTCATTAACAAAGGGTTAGGAGGCGGTCTGTACGTCAATGGCAGTCAACCATTGCTGGTGAATACTACTATCGCATCCAACAAGGATGATGGAAAAAATGCGGGGGGTATTTACAACGCCAATTCAGTAACTACGGTAAAAAACAGTATATTATGGGGTAACTCACCGTTACAGTCTACCTTGGGTAGCAATATTACCTATAGCACGGTGGAAGGGGGCTATACTGGAGTGGGCAATAGCAACCAGAATCCGCAGTTTGTCAATCCGAATGCTAACGGGCTTGCTCCAATGGGCACGTTGGGGGATTACCACTTGCTCCCTTGCTCGCCAGCCATTAACGGGGGCGATAATTCAGTCGCACCGAATGTAGATCTGGAGGGCAATCTGCGTCCTTATCCTGTAGGGTTGGGCATTGTAGATCGTGGGGTGTATGAAAGCCAGAGCAGTGGAAGCAGCGGGCCAGCGAATCTGACGGTGACGGAAAACATTACATCGGGCACGGTACTAAAGGCGGCCGATAAGATCGTGGCCACCAATCAGGTGTCGGGGGCAACGGTGGTATATCAGGCAACCAAATCGGTGACGCTGAATCCCGGCTTCAGTGCTACGGCGGGAGCAGGTAATAGCTTTTTAGCATACATTGGCGGCTGCCCTTAACCTAACTAATCACGAATGAATCCAATTCTTTTTCTACAAGAAAGCGCGGTACAACTGCCGCGCTTTCATACCAAAGCAGGTGAACAGTTCATCGACCTTGTTCGCATTGTTTACCTCAAAGCCCAACTCAATTATACCGTATTTCAATTATCAGATGGGGAACAGGTAGTGACATCGTTATCTTTGGGTAGTTATGCGGCTTTATTGGAATCACAAGGTTTTATCAGAATTCATAAATCGTATTTGTTGAACCTGCACTACTTACAGCAATGTTCACTAAAGCCGAACCATCAATTGGTATTGCCCGACGGAAAGCGGGCGGTAATTGCCCGAAGGAGAAGATCGATGGTAAAAAAAATAATAAAATAAATTATTTTTAACAGCTACTTACCTGTAGAACTTTAGTCAAAGCAGTTTAACGGATGCTACAGAGCACTCAATAGGTGTATTATAACCAAACTTAATCTAAAAACACCTTGAAATATTGTTAAGAATCAGGCCTGTATTTAAAATACCGCTATAAAATTTAAAATTTCTTTAAAATTGGGAATCACCTTTAAGCCATAAATCTTACAATATGGCACAGAGACCCCAATTGATTTCATTGAAATGTACATTTTGGCTTGGCTTTTTACTGATGAGTCAAACGTCGCTTTTTGCCCAATACACCGCCGTTACTGTTTCGGGCATAGTCAAAGATTACCAAACCAAGGCCGTTATTCCTTTCGTCAATGTCATTATCAAAAATGCCCAAGACAGTTCTTTTGCCGCAGGAACCATCAGCGGCGATGACGGGCGTTTTACACTGGTAAAAATCAAACCCGGCAAGTATTTATTGCAATTTTCTTCCATAGGCTATGTCTCTGGGCAGCAACCGCTTTTTGTCGGAAATTTGTCAGAATTCATCGATTTAGGCATTATTGAACTGCAAACCGATACCCGTATGCTCAATGAAGTGGTCGTTACGGGACAGGCCGATGAAATTCAGGAAAAATTGGATAGGAAGACCTTTTCGGTGGAAAATAACATTTCCCAGAGCGGTGGGTCTATCTTGCAGGTAATGCAAAATCTGCCAGGAATTACGGTGCAGGAAGGCAAAGTCATGCTGCGCGGAAGCGATAAAGTGGCGGTGTTGGTCGATGGCAAACAAACCGCACTGACGGGTTTTGGCAGTCAGACAAGTCTGGACAACATTCCCGCCTCGGCCATTGACAAAATTGAAATAATCAATAATCCTTCCGCCAAATACGACGCCAACGGAAATGCGGGAATCATCAATATTATATTCAAAAAAAATAAGCAGGAGGGATTCAACGGCAAAGTGGGAATGATGGCGGGCTTGGGGGCGTTGTGGATAAAAAGAGGCAACCTGCCTGGTATTCGTTCTCAATTTCAAAATACCCCAAAACTTAATCCGTCGCTGGCGCTGAATTACCGTAAAAAGAATATCAACACTTTTTTTCAGGGCGATGTGTTGTACACACCAACGCTGAACAAAAACGAGTTTGTTACGCGTACCTACGATACAGGAGAAGTGATCAACCAACAAACCCAACGCAACCGAAAAACGACCATCAGCACATTACGCGCAGGAATGGATTGGACGATCAATCCCAATAACCTATTTACCATTTCGGGACTGTTCAGCAGTGAAAAGATTTTGGATGATGGCGATGAGCCTTTTTTCAATCAAACCCTGACGGAGCGCAAACGTCTGTGGCAATTTTTGGAAGATGAATTAAAAACCACCGTTACTGCGGCCTCTTCCTTTCAGCACAAATTCAATCAGCCTGGGCGCTTACTTAACTTTGGACTTAACTATACTTTTCACCGTGAAGATGAAAAATACTTTTTTACCAATATCATGCCCACCTTCACGGGTTTGGATGCGTTCAAACTACTTTCAGATGAGCATGTTATCGACTTTACAGTTGATTATTTGCGTCCGCTCAGATATGGTCGTTTGGAAGGGGGAATGAAATACCGCTGGCGGCAGATTCCCACCAATATGCAGTTTTTCCCGGGACAAAATTCACCCTTAGATGTCAACGCGGGAGGAAAGGCTACTTACGAAGAAAATATTCCAGCACTGTACGGCAATTACGTCTATGAGAACACAAAGGTAGAACTGGAGGCGGGACTTCGTATGGAATACGTGGATGTTCGCTACCTTGTCGACCCCAATCACAACACCTATAAAAGTGACGGCTATAACTACACACAGCCGTTTCCAAACTTACGGGTGGCTTATAAAATCAATGAAAGCAATAAAATTTCTTTGTTTTTGAATCGCCGCGTAGATCGACCCAATGAAGTAGATATTCGGGTATTTCCCAAGTACGATGACGCCGAAATCATCAAAGTGGGAAATCCCGCTTTAGCGCCACAGTTTACTAACACATTGGAACTGGGTTACAAAACCAATCTAGCAAAAGGCTACCTGTACATGGCTGCCTATCATCGTATGGCAAAGGGTACCATTACCCGCATTGCGAGCATCGTTTCTGGTAGTACATTAATCTATTCTATTATGCAAAACGCTGGCAAAAGCTACAATACAGGGCTAGAATTGATGTGGTCGCAGGAGATGTCCAAATGGTTTTCGTTTAACCTGAACCTTAACGGTTACCGTAATCAAATAAATGCGTTCAGTGTAATTACCCAATATCCTTCATTGAATACATTTAACGCGCCTACCGAGCAACTTCTATCGGGCAATGTAAAATGGAATGGCCTGTTTCGTTTACCAAAACAAATTGATCTGCAAATAACCGCCGTTTACTTAGCCCCCGATTTGATTCCCCAAGGAAAAATAGGGGAGCGTTTTTCGTTGGATATGGGTATAAAAAAGTCAATGCAGAACGGTAAACGGGAGTTTTACCTCAATGCCACCGACCTGCTGAACACAATGCAAATTAAAAAAAACATCCAAGGTGCCGGTTTTAACTATATTAGTACAGACTATTACGAAACCCAAGTGGTTAGAGTAGGCTATAACTATAAATTTTAATGGAACCAGAACGCGAGGCTTATCTATGAAACTATTGCTGATTGAGGATGAACCGTTGCTACTGGATGAAATGGACGCTTATCTGACGGAGCAGGGGTATCGTTGTGAAAAAGCGATGTCCTTTGAAGCGGGAGAGGATAAAATAGCATTGTATGAGTATGATGTCATTATTCTGGATATTACATTGCCTGGAGGCAATGGCCTGAATCTGCTGCAAATGCTCAAAAATCAGCATAGCGAAGCCAGCATCCTGATCGTTTCAGCCAAAGATTCATTGAACGATAAATTAACCGGGCTTAATCTCGGAGCCGACGATTATATCACCAAACCTTTCCACTTGGAAGAACTGAATGCGCGGGTCAATGCGCTAGTAAGACGAAAATTATTCAAGGGAAATGCGCAAATTATCGTGGACGACCTGATCATTGACCCCATTGCAAAAACGGTTTTCTATCAGGGAGCGCTCGTCAATCTTACCAAAAAAGAGTATGAACTGCTGCTCTATTTTATTGTCAACAAAAATCGCGTGGTCAGCAAACAATCCATCGCCGAGCACCTGTGGGGAGATCATTATGACATGGCCGATAATTTCGATACCGTTTATGTGCATACGATGAATCTGCGTAAAAAAATCGCGGCACATACAGGAATCGACTACCTCAAAACAGTCTATGGAATGGGTTATAAATTTACTTCGGTGTGAAACTGCTCACTAAAACCACGCAAAATTTTTTGCTGGCGATGGCCCTCATTTTGTCCATTGCTGGAATGGCTCTGTACCTTTTATTAAGGCAAGAAGTAACCGCTGAGATCAAAGAACAACTTGAATTACAGGCTGAACTGATTGCTGACCAAGTGGCCCAAGGAAAAACAGTCAATTTTCCACTTACAACGGTCGCGGAAGTTTCCGCCGATTTTCCTTCGGAGAAGCGTTTGGGCGATACGCTGATCTACGACCGATTGCAGCAGAAAAACGAGGGTTACTATTACTTAAAACTTGTCAAGAATGTCAACCAACGTAATTATCGGATTTTGGTCATGACTTCTTACATTGGCTGGGAAAGGTATTACAAGACCATTTTTATCTCTTTTTTAGGGGTGGCGTTATGGATGGCTTTCTTTGGCGTCTTGATTAATTATTACTCCAATCGAAAAATTTGGCGACCGTTTTTCATGAACTTGGAAAATTTAAAACAATTCTCGGTTCGCTCGGCTCAACCCCTGCAATGGCATGATTCTTCGATCACCGAATTTAAAGAATTGCAGTACTCACTCAAAGACCTCACCGAGCGCAGTCGCCGCGAATATTTGGCACTACGGGAATTTACGGAAAATGCTTCTCATGAAATTCAAACTCCGTTGGGAATTATTCAATCCAAATTGGACCGAATGAGTCAATTGGAGGTCAATGAAGAAATGGCACGTTATATTGTGCAGGCAAAGTCGGGGGTAGAGCGACTGAGTAAAATGAACAGAAACCTACTGCTGCTGGCAAAATTAGATAATCAAGTATATTCCGAAAGGCAATTCATTTACGTAGATGAGTTGCTTAATCAACATCTGGAGCAAATGGAGGAACTGTTTTCGGTCCGAGGCATTACTCTTAACAAAACCCTGAGTCCCGTTCAGGTAAAGTCAGATAGGTATTTATGTGATGTACTGCTTTCAAACCTGCTTTCCAATGCGCTGCGCTATACCTTTTCTCTCAGTGAAATAGCCATTTTTTTAAGTGAGCAACAATTCATCATCAGTAATCCTGGCGCAGCGTTGGATTTTCCTTCGGAACATCTTTTTAATCGGTTCACCAAAAGTGCCAATCAACCACAGGGCACAGGGTTGGGATTGGCCATTGTCCATCAAATTTGTTTATTAAACGGCTGGACTGTTACGCACAACTATCGGATGGGGGTTCATTATTTTTCGATTGATTTTAACTGATTTTCAACATGTGGAAATACTATGCGCTTTTCTCGGCTTTTTTCGCCGCACTTACGACTATACTGGTCAAAATAGGCATTAGTGGTGTTAGTGGCAACGTTGCTACTGCCATTCGAACAATTGTTATTCTAGTGATTGCTTGGGGTATTGTTGTCGCCACGGGCGAGCACAGGCAGATAATTAATATTTCAAAAAGGAGTTTATTATTTATTATTCTTTCTGGAGGCGCAACTGGTTTGTCATGGTTGTTTTACTTCAAAGCTCTCGAAACGGGATTAGCCTCAAAGGTGGCTGTCATTGACAAATCAAGTTTAGCGCTTACGCTGATTCTGGCGTTTATATTGCTAAGAGAACCGATTAGTTTGAAAGTGGTCATTGGCTGTATTTTCATTATTGCGGGAACGCTTATTGTAATGAAGTAAAGAAGAATGCGGTGATGTGTACTAATGAATTTTATGTTGAGTAGGGTATGCTACTCACGCCTGATATCAAAGCTTAAACGAATACCTCAAGGTGTTGGCCAAGGTGGTAGGCTTTGAGTTTGCGTTGTAAGATTACTAAAAAAGGCCTCCAAATCGGAGGCCTTTTTTAGTAATCTTACAACGCAATTATTGGTTTGACCCAATAAAACCGGAAAAAAGTGAAGGGTGAATGCGAAGTGTATCGGGAGAAGTAGAGTCCTTGGTTTTAGCGACACGAATAAAAGTCATCATAAATTCTCCTTCCACATACCCTGTGGTTTTCTCTACTTTTGTCACCCGAATGTATTGTTGCTCACCGGGGAGTATGTGATAGGTATCCTTACCGGTATCAAATTCGCTGGTATAAAATGCTGCCTGCGGAACTGTATCGGGACGGCAGGGCGATTTATGTACCTCATCAAATTTAAATTCTCCTGTTCTTAACGGAATTGCACCTAGTGATATACTCTCAAATGGATACTTCTTATACTCTTCTATGTCATAATAATGATCAATTGACAGTGAGAAGAAATTTTTGTAGAGTGGGTTCAGATGCTCTAGCCAACAGGAAGCACAGGTAGTTCGAGTTGCAATAGTAACGCCATTAGATAAGGTCTGATTCCATGGTTTTCCATCCATGACAATTTGTGCGAAATTGCGAGAGATTGGCTCGGGGTCTTGTTCTGTCTCCTTTTTGCACCCCAACAGGCAAAGCACACAGACCCAACTCATCATAAATGTCGAGGTTACTTTTGAAGCTTTCATGGCGTTATTTTTCAATGATCAATTTTTCTGTTTTTACAAAGGCACCATCCAGTTCCATTTTACAGAAGTATGCGCCCGATGACTCTTCTGTACAATCATGGGTTAAATAATAAACCCCGGTTGAATACTTTTTATTACTTAAAGTACGAATGATTGGGGTAGTTAACACAATCAGGGCAAATTCGCCATGTGAGGCTATAATTAATTAAAAATTAGATAGTTACAGAGATTTAACTGCCTGTGCCTGGGGCTATTGAGCCGTAATGGCTCAATGGTTTAAAAAATGGTTCAATTTCACTTCTAAAATCCGCCTTTCGTAATGAATTTGCCTTGAAGGGTAATTTTTCCCTTAAATGAATCAAAATTATATGCTTTTACACGGGTTTAAACAGAGAAATTATTTGTACTCTAAAATGGTTGTTAAAAGCAGATATATTCTTGTAAAGAACTGTGTTGTAATTGCTTATACCATTTACGTGGCGAATATACCCAAACTGTGTCAGCTACCCCGAACTTGACACCCATCTTCGTCAAACGTAACGTCCAAATGCCAGTGTTGCTCATTCTCAATACTCCAGTGGAGACGAATGTAATAGCCCATTTGAGCAGCCGAACAGCCAGATAATGAGCTGATATAGTACCGTTTACTGTGTTGTTCTTTCCGGTTGACCCAGCGACTTGACTCCACATAAATAATGCTGTTCAAGCCAACCCACTCTTGAGCGGTATCAATAAAGTCTAACTTTTCGCTGACCATGATGGTGCGCTTTTCAGCTCTCCCATGTGCTAAATCCCGACTTATATCTGTTTTTAGGCAAGACTTGCTCCGCTCGAACCAATTCACACCTCGATTATTACGCATATCCAAATCAGGTGTTTGCTCAAGAAGTTGAAAAAATGTGGTAATTTTAGCCGGGCAAGCAGTATTAGTCATGATTTTGTAGTGTTACAACCACAAAAGTAGGGCTAATCACTACTTGCCCATTTTTATAAGAAAGCCCTGTATAATTATAAATATGATAAAAATCGAAAACGAAAATATTGACCCAAGAAATGCCATATATGAAATAGTAATGAAATATATGGCCAACTTGCAATTTGAATCTCAAAATATTGACTATCATAAGCTCGAAAAGCACAAACTTGTAGTTGAAACTTTGGCAGGATTGAGCAATTCTTCAATTCAAATATTTGATTTGAATAAAAATAAAATAGCATTCTTCTCTAAAAATTATGCTCATCTTCTAGGCTATAACAAAGATGAATTTGAGGCTCTCAATTATGCCTTTTTTGAAGCCAAAATCCATCCCGATGACAAGTATGACTTGGCAATGTTTGGCCTATCATCTCTGAAGTTATTTAAAGAATTATCAAATGACGAGAAACTAAATCATAAAGTAGTATATGAATTTAGAATGCTTAATTCTAATGGAAAATATGTTCGGGTCATTGATCAATATCAAATATTAGAGTTGGATACAACTGGGCAAATTTGGCTTATGATGAGTACTTTAGATTTATCGCCAAATCAAGATGTAGAATCCTCGGTTAAATGCCAAATTCTTAATTTTAGAACGGGTAAAATTATACCCTCAAGCGTAGATAATAAACCAAGTTTAGAACTAACCAAACGTGAACTGGAAATTCTTACACTTGTAAAACAAGGTTTGCTGAGCAAAGAAATTTCCGATAAATTATTTATCAGTGTACATACAGTGAATACCCATAGACAACGATTTTTAGAAAAACTAGGTGCTAACAATACAATAGAAGCCATCATCTTTGCTACAAAATATGGGCTCATATAGTAAGAATACTGATTAATCAGTATTGCGTTTTTTTCGAGGAGTAGAGAATTTTGCGTCATTAAAATTATTAATTATTTTTAAATGATACGAAAAATTTTCTGCTCCTTGCTCTTAATAATGAGTATTAATATTGTGCTTGCACAATCGAGTCAAGTGGTAACTGGAGTTGTTACGGACAAAATCACTTCACTACCTATACAGTTTGCTAATGTTTCTGTATTAAATAGTCAACCGTTTATCGGTGCTGTTACAGATAGTTTAGGTGCGTTTATATTACCTATTGTTCCTACCGGCAGATATGATATTGAAGTGTCCTTTGTAGGCTATCATAAAAGGGTAATACGAGAGGTGCTTGTAGTGTCTGGTAAACAAACACAATTAGACATTGACCTTGAAGAAAGTCTGACACAGCTGGACGAAGTGGTTATAAGACCCACTTTAAATAAGCAAAAATCATTGAACCCATTTGCAACAGTGAGTGCAAGGATGCTAAGTGTAGAAGAGGCATCAAGGTATGCAGGAGGATTTGATGACCCTGCACGGTTAGCATCAGCTTTTGCGGGTGTTGCTTCCAACAATAGCAATAATGGTATAGTTGTAAGAGGTAATGCACCCCGATATTTACAGTGGCGAATGGAAGGCGTAGAGATACCAAGCCCAAATCACTTTAATGATTTACGCTCTTTTGGAGGTGGTATTTTAACCGCACTTAGTACTCAGATGTTGGCAAACTCAGACTTTTTAACCGGAGCATTTCCAGCAGAATACACCAATGCTCTTTCTGGGGTGTTTGATATGAATCTGAGAAAGGGAAATACAGAAAAAACAGAAAGAACCATTCAACTAGGTCTAATAGGATTAGAATCATCTCAAGAGGGACCTTTCAAAAAGGGCGGAAAATCATCTTATGTTTACAACTACAGATACTCTACTTTAGGCTTATTAGCCCCTGTATTACCGGATGGTGCTTCTACTATTAAGTATCAGGACTTGTCGTTCAAACTCAATTTTCCTACTAAAAAAGCAGGTGTATTTTCAGTTTGGGGATTAGGGCTTATAGATGGAGCACAAAATAACCCTAAAAAAGATAGTACAGACAGGAAGTATTATGATGATAGTCAGGAGGATAGGATAAGAATGAGGACGGGTGCCTTTGGAATCAATCATAAGATTTTTCTGATAAACAATGCCTATCTGCAAACCGTACTATCGGCAACAGCCAACGAGACCGATTGGCAAATTAAGGCACTCGACCGGTCGGAGCAATTAGTGCCTTTTAGCAATATCTCTAATACGAATTGGGAGTATGCACTATCTTCATTTGTAAATAAAAAATTTGGTTCCAGGCATACAAACAGAACAGGGGTAAGGGTAAGATTCTTGAATTATGACCTAAAGCTAAACCGTGCTGCTAATGTAGGGGGAAATCCTGCGGAAATTGTAAAAGCAAGAGGAAGAAGTGTATTGTCTTCTGCATTCACTAACTCATCTATATTTCTTACTTCAGGGTTAAGACTGAATGTAGGTGTTACTGCCCAGCATTTTTCGCTAAATAATAACTACTCCATAGAACCACGAATGGCACTTACACAAAATATAGGCGAGAAGCATACTTTGGGTTTGGCTTATGGTTTACATAGCAGAATGGAGAGTTTGTATATGTACTATAACAACTCATTATCTACGGGAGAGAAAGCGGTAAACAAAAATATGGGTTTTACCAAGGCTCATCACCTTGTTTTGAGCTACGATTGGAATATTACAGATATAATACACCTAAAAGTAGAGCCTTATTTTCAACAGTTATACAACGTGCCTGTAATGGAGGGTACTTCGTTCTCTGCTGTCAATTTTCAATCAGATTGGTTTTTTGCCGAAAAAATGGTGAATAAAGGTGAAGGAAGAAACTATGGATTAGATATAACCTTGGAGAAGTATATGTCGAATGGGTTTTATTATATGGCTACCACCTCCATTTTTGAATCAAAATACAAAGGAGGCGATGGAGTGTGGAGGGATTCAAGGTTTAATAGAAACTACGTAATCAATCTATTAGCCGGCAAAGAGTGGAAAGTTGGTAAAAATAAGCAGAACACATTTAACATCAATGGTCGAATTACATTTCAAGACGGAGACAGATTTTCACCAATTAATGAACAAGCAACAAAAGCAAGAAAAACGATTGTATATGACGAAACACGTGCTTACTCAGTTCAATCAGACCCAATTACGAATGTACATTTAACGCTTGTATACAGAAAAAATAAATTAAGAAGTTCAAGAGAAATAGCCTTGAAAATCGTAAATCTAACACAACAGCCAGATTTCTTTGGTTACCAATACAATTTTAGAACAGGAGGAATAGATAAAGATATCGAAACGATTCTCCTACCTAATTTAAGCTACAAGATATTTTTTTAATTGTAATTCGCCTCTCATAAGTCATAACAGAGGTGAATTGTAAATAACATGGTAACAGAAAATCATCATCTATTATAAATGTTATGAACGGAATCATCAGGCAAAGAAAAATAGACACTTTATGGATTGGTATTTGTTTTATATCAGCGGCTGTATTTTCAATAATAGGTCTCAAAATGTATGACCCTATTTTAAATGAAACTAATTATATTAAGACAGCTCATTTACACAAAGGTCAAATAGTATTTGGAGCAATCTGTGAATTGATCTTGGTAGTAAGTATGTTAGGTTCTGCTATTTTTATGTTTCCCTATCTGAATAGAAACAAGAGCAATATGGGTGTAGTTTATATTAGTTTCAGGGCATTTGAATGTGTTTTTGTTTCTATAGGTCTTATTGCGGTCTTGGCTGTATTGTCTATCAGTGTGGCCTATTCAAATGGTATATTTCAAAGTATAGATACATTACAAGTAGTTGGGTACTCATTTAAGGCTATACATAAATGGTGCTTTATAATTGGCCCTAATTTTATGCTGGCGATTAATACATTCATTTATAATTACGCCTTTTTAAAGGATAAGATGCTGCCAAAATATCTCAATATTTGGGGGATTTTCGCAGCTTTGTTAATGATGTTTGCAGCTCTTTTAGAAATGTTCGGAGTCATCGAACAGATTTCTAGTTGGGGTGTTTTATTAGCTCTACCAATTGCATTGTTTGAAATGACGTTTGCAGTTTGGCTCATAGTGAAAGGATTTAGATTTTGAAATAGTTTAAAAATGAAAAAAATACTCAGTAAATATAACGATTCAAAAATATTCCAACTGGATGCCTTTGGAGCTTTTGTATCAATAATCCTGTTGTCCATTCTATTTGTATTTGAAGAATACTTTGGCATGCCAAAGAAAATTCTCTCCATATTTATAGGCATAGCATCAGTGTTTTTTATCTATTCTGCCATAATTCACTTCATCAAACCTTTGAGGTGGAGCACTTATTTAAAAATTATTGCAATACTCAATATTTTTTATTGTGCATTTACCATCTATCATGTATTTCTACATTTTGAAAACTTAACACTATACGGACAACTTTACTTTGCGGGCGAGGTTTTGGTGATCATATTACTATCAATATATGAACTTAAAATGGCCACCAAAACAACGAACCGCTAACATCGGCTTAGCAATATGGCGGCTAACGGAATTCTAATGAACATTTGTGCTAAAACAAACATTTGGAACTTTTATGATCTTTTGTGCTAAATTTCCGCCACATCGCTAAGCCGAGAACCGTTAGGCAACATTTTAAGTTATTCCCAATGAGAATTGTGTCAATCATGACTTCTTCTGACAATATACAAACCCAATTTACTGTCTCACCAAACGGGGATTTCTATGAGACAAAACCCAATACTGAAAATTTTCCGAATTGGCCCTTAGAATTGTCGCAACTCATCGTCTCACGAATCAATGTATCGCCTTGGGGTTTTGATATGAGTTATTGAGAGTTTTTTAGTGTTTAATCTTTTTGTGGCCTTTTACGAACGGTCATTTTTAAACGGCCACAAATACTCCGTTGCGATGATTCTTTTTAGGTTACCTGAGGTTACCTGAAGAACCGGATCGGTGAGGTAACCTGATTTTTCAGTGTACCGGAAAATCTTATGATACCTACAGGTTACCTTAGGATACGTATAGGTTACCTAAGATTTCGGATGGCAGGTAACCTACATCAACCTACCTTTTTTTCGAATCCCTGCGTTCTGTTTTTCGGGAGTGGGCATTACGTTACCTTACTTGTAAAATGGCGTGAAAATGGTTCATCGTCACATTTGGTGAAAGTTGGGGTTTCCCATCAGGATGACTCTTTTGCGGAGCAGCTCAAAACTCGCCCTTCCATACATTTGACGCTTGATGTTTTTAAGTCGATTAACTTGCCCTTCGACCTGCCCATTGTTCCATTTAGAGGTGAAGGCTTGGAAAATGGCTTTAAAATCCTGTTTAATCCCCCTGACAAACCCTTTCAGTGCTTCCACTTCTGAATCAAGCGCTTTTTTGCACCAAGTCTGAAGTTGGTCCCCTTGCTTTGTCTTCATGAGTTGCCTAAATTCTAAAGCAATTTCTCTGACGGCCTTGATGAGTGGGTTTTCTTCCAATAGTTTTCTTAAAAATTCAATAGGCATATAATCTTCCCAATCATTCTGATACATCCCTAACCAAATACTTAATTGTTTGGAAGAATAGTAGGTTGCTTTTACCGACGCCGGCAGTGGTTCCAAGACCGATTTGGGATACTTTCTTACCATGTTATAGACTGTAGCTTGAGAATAAGTGAATCCTTTATCGCTAATTTCTTCATATAATGCTTTGGCCGACTGCTGCCCTTCCTGCCAACGCTGTTGCAGATACGCCTCAAAATCAAGAATATTACTTCGTTTACGAGAAGCTTTAGGGACAAACTCTATCCGATTCCAATATTTTGCCACCGTCCTGCGAGACATTTTTAGAGTAGTTGCTATCTTTCTAATACTATAGTTTTTCGATTGTAATTCTTTGACTTTTAGAAAATTGTCCTGATACTTTCCGACAAAAACAGGTTTTTGTAAAACAGATTCTGTAGGAATAGCTTCCGACTTTTCACCAGTAATATCCTCATTAACAGACTTTTGGTGCTGTTGTTGGCTTAAGTTAAGCGCTGTTTCATTAATTTCTCCCCGTTGAGTATCTAAAAATCGCTCAACAGTTTCCGAGAGGTTTTTCAGAATATGCCATCGGTCGGCAATCTGTTCTGCCTGTGGACAGGCTTCTGTAATGGCAGCGGCGTACGTATTTGAACGATCCCTGCTGACAATTTCGATGCTTTGGTACTCTAACAGCCAGTCGGATAAGGTCTTAGCTTCTCGGTCAGGTAATAAATCAATCACTCGGTGTGTTTCCAAATCGACGATAACGGTCCCATATTTGCGCCCCTTTTTAAAGGCATAATCATCAACTCCAATGATTTTAGGTGAAATGATGGGAGGTATATTACATTTTTTTATAAGTCTCAGAACAGTGGAAGCACTTACCTTAACGGAGAAATAGTGAGCTTGACGGGTAGAAGGATTCCCTCCTGATTCCAGCCCTATACCGGTAAGTACTTGATTCAAACGCTCAAATCGACGAGCATAACTGGCTAAACCAGTGGCAAATCTTTCCGTAAATATCTTGCGTGGGCAGTCGGCATTTTTACAAAAGTATTTCCTGACCTGCAGCTGTAATCGAACTCTTCGGCCACCAGAGGGCAAATCATGGATGATTCGCCGGTAGCAACTATGGATTTTGTGGCTAAGATGCCTGCAAACAGAACAGCAGGTAGTAGAGGCTGTGCTTATGACCTGCAAATCAATCCGGTCGGGGTAAAGCTCGTAATCAAGTAGTTCTAAGTCGAGGTTGGAAGGCAAAAGCAAGAAAGAGTCCATTCTTCAAAATTACAACCTATACCCCAACTTTCACCAAATGTGACGATGAACCACTTTCATAGGAATTTACATACTTACGTATCCTTGCGGTATCCTTATGGTAACATTACGTTTCCTTACGGTATCATTACATTGGGCAGTAGCTGCTGAAACAGGATTGCTTTCCGACCCAACCGGATTTTTTAGGACGATACATCCTGTAAATCCCCCCTACAGTTTGACTCCATTAACCAAATAAAAGGATTTATCGCGATTTGTAAGTGGAGGTGTATATGGGATTGCGCCTGCCGGATAAGCTGTAGGTTTATAAGTTCCCTCAGCTATCCAAATCTGTTCACCGTATTGGCTGACTTCAAGAGCCTTTTGAAGAGTAGCAAAGGCCGCCCCCCAAGACCTCCCATCGTTGGAGGTATCATTGCCTGTCGTTTTTACATAGTAAGTATTGGCAAAACAGGTAAGAGTATTTAGAAACATTAATAAAATAAAGGTTATGTGTTTCATAAGCGGTTTGCTGTAGAAGGCAGTGAACAAAATTAGATTATCTCTTACTAGCCCCATCAGCACTAGCGGAAATACCTGTTCCGCACCCTCCAATAACGGCTGTAAACGTATTACTGGTTGCTGAAAAATCAGGCAATAATGTCACTGATTTAGTTCCCTGATATACAGCTATCGCTCCCGATATCTGGTTCGTGGCGGTGATTTCTCCCGCCACCTTCACAATTGCTCCATTTGTTATTGGCTCGGTTATGTTCAAATGAGCAGGCCAGGCAATTGTTTGATTCTCGTAGGCTCCCATATCCACATCAGTTGAGCCGGCAGGATAGGGTCTGATATTACCATCCAAATCAGTAGCCGGTACTCCTACAGTATCTCCTGCATTGACAGCAGGAGAACAATCCTCCAAACGCAGATTGCCATTTACCACATCAACAAAAAGGGGGTTCTGAGCAAAGATATTATGTGCCGAATCCAGTGCAAGAAAGGACGCGGAAGGATAATTAGTTGCGGTATTAGGTAATTGGAGTAATGAGTTGCTTACCGATACCTCAGAATTTTTTCGCGTAATAATATCATTATCCAGAAGAGTATTGTTGTATAGATACTTATTACCCCAAAAAATACTGTTCTTAATTTTAGTTTTAGAATCATCTACAAAGACCGCACCTCCTCCGTGAAGAACAACCGATGAGAAACGGCTGGTATTTTCCGCAAACGTTACATTAATTGAATTCGAAGCAGACTTCGAATCGTCAGCCAGCCCACCACCGGCAGGGGATGAATTTTTCCAAAAAACGGCATTCTTTAAAGTCGGCGCTGAATAAAAGGCATTATGCATGCCACCACCCATAAAAGAACCGATATTCTTATGAAAAACCACATTTGTCAATTGGCAATAGGATTGATAATTTTTCATTCCTCCGCCTAGCGGCGCCGAATTAGATATAAAAAGGACATTTTCCAAAATTGGAGAAGAATACTCATTGTACATACCACCTCCATCAGGAGTTGCTATATTGGCTGAAAAATTTACATTTAATAATGATGGGTTAGATCGACTTTTATTTGCCATGCCTCCGCCCATTCCTCCCCTATTCTCTGAAAAAACTACATTTGTTAATAACGGAGAAGAACCGTAACTACACATTCCTCCTCCCTCAATATCGGCCATATTGCCTGTAAACAATATATTATTTAATTTAGCAAAGGTATTTCTAAAAAACATTGCTCCTCCTGCCGTACGATAGACAGGCATTCCCTCTATAATAATATAATTCGGACCGCTAGGAGGATTAGGTTTTGCTCTTCCTTGAGTAATAGTAAAACCATCTATTAACGTCGTAGAATCATCATTGATGGAAATCAAGACATGATAGCAATTATCGATATCATTATTCTCAACTCCTATATCACCACTTAAGATAGTTCGATGATCTGCAATACGCTGCATGACCGATGTCTCATCTCCTGAGAACCCTCCGTAAAGTTTGACACCATTGACCATTTCAAAGGCCTTGTCCCTATCTGTGAGGGGAGATGATTGATTGGTAATTCCTGAAGGATAAGCCGTCGGTTTATAAGTTCCCTGGGTAACCCAAATTTGATCTCCATATTGGCTGACTTGTAGTGCCTTTTGCAGAGTGGCAAACGCAGCGTTCCATGACTTCCCATCGTTGATGGTATCATTACCGTTTGTCTTGACATAATAGATTTCGGCATAACAGTTACCATAACAACTTAATATAATTATGGCTAAGAAAAGGTATTTCATACTATGTTCCTTTGATTGAAGGATTATTTAGTAATCCCTGCCGGTGTTTCAGAAGTAATTAAGGTTTCACACCCTCCAATAAAGGCTGTAAACCCATTACCTATCGCTGAAAAATCAGGCAATAATGTTATTGATTTAGTTGCCTGATAAATAACTCTTGCTCCTTCTATTTGATTCGTGGCGGTGATTTTTCCCGCCATCTTCACAACCGTTCCATTTGTCATTGGCTCGGTTATGTTCAAATGGGCAGGCCAAGAGATCGTTTGATTCTCATAGGCACCCATATCTACATTGTCTGCTCCAGCAGGATAAGGTCTTGGATTACCATCTAAATCTTGAGTAGGTGCTTCTGTTGTATCGCCCGCATTTATCGCGGGAGAACAATCCTGTAAACGTAGATTTCCATTTGCTGCATCTATAAAAAGAGGGTTCTGGGCAAAGATATTGTGAGTTGAATCCAGAGCAGGAAACGATACTGACGGATAATTTGCTGATGTATTGGGCAACTGCATTAATGTTGAGGCAGCAAATATTTTCGAATTATTCCTAAGGAAAATATCGTCTTCTTTTGTTACACTATTATATACATACTTATTCCCCCAAAATATTCCGTTCTTTATTTTCATAATTCCACCTGAATTGAAAATAGCTGCTCCAGATTTAGCAAAGCGAAGTGGGTACCCTGTTACATTCTCGGCAAAGGTTACATTAATCAGGCTCAGTTCAGATATCGATTCATTAGTTATGCCCCCTCCAAGCGGAGCCGAATTTGCCCAAAAGAGCACATTTTTTAAAGTAGGATTACAATTTGCCCCGTTATACATTCCTCCGCCCTGCCCAGTGTAGGAAACAACATTTTTCCTGAAAATAACATTTGTTAATTGACAATGCGATTGCCCCCAATTGTTTATTCCTCCACCTACTATTGATTGATTTGAGTCAAAAACGACATTAAATAAAATCGGTGAAGAATTATCGTTAAACATCCCACCACCATCAGGTATTCCTCTATTAGCTATAAAAATTGTATGGATTAATCTCGGAGTAGAATTATGTAAATTGGCCATGCCTCCTCCCATCCCTCCCCAATTCTCTGAAAAAGTTACATTGATTAACATGGGAGAAGAGCTACTATTAGCCATTCCCCCGCCATGACCATCGGCATAATTGTCTGAAAACAAAGTATCATTTAGTTTAATAAATGCCTTGATAAAGAACATTCCAGCACCGACCGATCGCGAGACAAATTCTCCCTGTGCATAAATATAGTGTACTCCAGCCGAAGGCTTAGGTTGCGCTCTTCCTTTTGTGATGGTAAACCCATCAATTGAAGTAGTAGAATCATCATTAATGGAAAGTAACACATGATAGCAATTGTCACTATCATTATTCTCAACTCCTATATCACCACTTAAAATAGTTTGATGACCTGTTATCCGCTGCATAACTGATGTCTCATCTCCTGAGAACCCCCCGTAAAGTTTTACCCCATTTACCATTTCAAAGACCTTGTCTCTATCTGTAAGGGGAGATGATTGATTGGTAATTCCCGAAGGATAAGCAGTCGGTTTATAAGTTCCTTCGGCTACCCAAATTTGATCCCCATACTGACAAACTTCAAGAGCCTTTTGAAGGGTGAAAAATGCGGCACTCCATGATTTTCCATCGTTGGCTGTGTCGTTACCGGTTTGCTTAACGTAATAGATTTCAGCTAAACAGGTACCATAACAACTTAATAGAATCAGGGCTAAGAATAGGTATTTCATACTATGTCCCTTTGATTTAAGGATTATTTCTTAATCGATGCCGGTGCCTCAGAAGTAATTAAAGTTTCACATCCTCCGATAAATGCCGTAAACCCATTACCTATCGCTGAAAAATCAGGCAATAATGTTACTGATTTAGTTGCCTGATAAAGGGCTGTTGCTCCCGCTACCTGATTCGTAGCAGTAATTTCCCCCGCCACCTTCAAAACCGTTCCGTTTATAATTGGCTCGGTAACGTTCAAAGTTGCGGGGCCTCCCCCTGCAATGCTTTGATTCTCATAGGCTCCCATATCAGCAATGGCCACTCCATAGGGATAAGGTCGAAGCCTTCCATCTAAATCATTACTGGTTGTTCCTATAAGGTCGCCGGCATTTATCGCAGGGGAACAATCCTGCAGCCGCAAATTTCCTGAAGTTGCATCGACAAAAAGAGGATTTTGGGCAAATAGGTTATGACCGGAATCTATCGCAGGAAATGAAGCCGGCGGATAGTTGGCAGCCGTATTGCTCAATTGCATTAATGTATAAGTAGTAGAAAGGATAGAGCTGTCTCTGTTAAAAATATCATCTTCCGAAATGATTCCGCTAAATGGGTTTTTACTCTTATTGTCCCAAAATATACCATTTTTAATTGTTGGTGCAGAGCCAAAATAGTTACAGACTGCCCCGCCACTAAGACCGCTATAGGCGCTAACAACACTGTTTCCGGCAAAAGTTACATGTGTCAAAGAGGGAGATGAAGCAGTGACATTAAACATTGCACCTCCACCATATCCGGCATAATTCTTCCATAAGAGTACATTTGTCAGTGTTGGCGAGGAATTATCGTTATTAGATATCCCCCCCCTCGTCCGGATGGAGCAGAATTACTTACAAAAATAATATTTATCAAAATCGGAGATGAACTTGAGTTCTGCATCCCGCCACCATCTCCAATAGTCGAATTTCCTGAAAATGTTACATTAGTTAACTTTGGCGTAGAGTTTCCCCAATTAGCCATACCGCCGCCTTGAAAACCGGCTGTGTTTCCTAAGAAAGTGCAATACGTTAAAACGGGAGAAGCACCTTGGTTAATCATACCGCCACCGGCTTCTGCCTTATTATTTGAAAATATTACATTCGCTAAATTTGTAAATGAATTCCCCCTGTTTGTCAATCCTCCACCAAAAAACTTTGCAGTGTTATTTGAAAAAATTATATTCATCAGTATTGGAGATGAGTCGACATTATGCATACCTCCCCCATCTGTTGAAGAATTTGATGTAAAGGTTAAATTTGTTAAAGTTGTGAAGGATTGATCTGTATTCATTACTCCACCCCCAAAAACATTTGATGAATTCAAGATAAATTTGCAATTGTTTATCTTTAATAACGTGTTCACATTGAACATTCCTCCACCATATGCATTGCCGATAGGTTTCCCTTCCAGGGTTATGGCTGTTCCCGGCAAACTTAAACTGCCACCGTCTGCCTTTCCTTTTGTAATCGTAAATCCATCCAATACAGTTGTAGAGTCATCTTTCACTGAAATCACTACGTGATAACAATTATCAGTGTCGTTATTTTCTGTACCAATATCCCCGCTCAGAATAGTTTCATGTCCTGCCGTTCGTTCACTCACAGCTCCTTCTATACCAATAAACCCTCCATAGATTTTGACTCCATTAACCAAATGAAAGGATTTATCGCGATTTGTTAGAGGAGGTGTATATGGGATTGCGCCTGCCGGATATGCTGTAGGTTTGTAAGTACCTTCGGCTACCCATATTTGATCTCCATATTGACAAACCTCCAGAGACTTTTGAAGGGTTGAAAAGGCCGCCGCCCAAGACCTCCCATCGTTAGACGTATCATTGCCTGTCGTTTTTACGTAGTAAATTTCAGCAAAACATGAAAATGTTGTCAGTAGGAAAGTCGCAGTTAGGAAGAGGTATTTCATTAGGTAGGATAACTGAATGTAAGCCAATTTAGCAATCTTTGTGGTAATACTAATAAGACATTAGCGCTGTCGAATAGTATTTATACCATGTGAATTTCTGAAATAAAATTTATAGAATATACAACAAGAAAAATAATAATTGAAAGAAGAGAAGTAAAAACAGCAACTAAGATGGCCATTGAACCAAAATAACCTTGTCTTGTCCTGTACAAACAAACGCGGGTTTGATACCTGTCTGATTCCATACTGATTTTACCTTAAAAAAGAGGGGAAAATCAGTATGGAATGGCTATTCAACAGGTCTATCAATCAATGTATAGACCTTATCCATTTTAAATGCAGATTCAAAATTAATAACAAGGCAGAATACCACGTTTTAAGAATATTTTAACCCGTTTTAATTATATTTTAATTAGGAATAATCACAAATATCCTCTACTTTTATTTCACTTCTTCTTCAATAGGATTTTCAAACATGAAAATGAAAGAAAATAATAAAGAAGAAAAGTCTCAGAATCCTTGTTCCCGAACATTCGAAAGAAAATCGCCGAACAGGGATTTTTTGTATCCTTCCAATGCCACATTATGTGGCACTGAAACTAAGCGGCAATAGAATAAGATTGTAGATTTATTGGGACTGTCAACTTATTTGCTTACTTCTCCTTTCTGATACGCACTGATCTTTACTCCACGCAGTCGCAAATATTTATACAATGTCATTTTGGAAATGCCCACCGTTTTGGCAATTTCATCCACGCCCAATTTTTCCTCTTTGTAATACATCTCAGCCAACATCGCTTTTTTCTGCGCTTCGGCCGAAAGACCGCTGCGCCTTCCACCCTTTCGCCCCCGGGCGCGGGCAGCTTCCAATCCCGCCTTGGTTCGCTCCCGAATCAAATCGCGTTCAAACTCCGCTAGGGAAGCAAAAATATTCAGCACCAATCGCCCCTGCGGCGTGGTGGTATCAATGGAGTCGGTTAAACTTCGCAGGCCTACTCCCCGTTTTTCAAATTCCGCTACTAGTTCCAACAGGTTTTTAAGGGAACGTCCCAAACGATCCAGTTTGTAAATGCAAACTACATCCCCTTTGCGAAGTTGAGACATCATCTTCTCCAATTCAGGACGGTCGGCTTTGATGCCCGAAGCTTTTTCCTGAAAGATCATTTCGCAGCCCGCTTTGGTGAGGGCATCCCACTGCAATTCTAAATTTTGGTCTTTAGTCGACACTCTGGCGTAACCGATCAGCATTTGTATAGGTTTATACAATGATTCTTAAAGTTAATTATACTTTGATTGATATACAAGTTTTATTGACGAAAACGGCTGATTATTGACAATTTTCAGGAGTTGCTGGGTAAAGCAGAAAAAGTTTGAATAAACCCGCGTTTGTTTGTACAGGACAAAACAAACTTTTTCTAAAAACATCGTTCGATATATAAATTCCATTCGATTTATTGCCACTCTTTACAATCTATCATTACCTTCTTAGGACTTCCAGTAATTCTTATTCGCTCTTAAGGATATCTACGGGATTACTCCTTGCCGCCTTCATCGTCTGCGAACCAATCATGATGAATGCAATCAGCAATACCACCAGCAAACCCACCAATAGCTCGGCGATTTGCACGGGTGTGTGATACGGAAAATTGGCGAGTACAACGTTTTCGAAGAAAAGGTAAGTTACGGGCAGCGCGATGAGTGCCGATATCGACAGCTGTACTAGAAAACTGCGGCTCAATAAGTAAATAAGGGTGCCAGAGCTTGCGCCCATCACTTTGCGGATGCTAATTTCCTTCATTCTGGTTTCGGTAGTAAACGCCACCATTCCGAACAGCCCCATCGAAGCGATCGAAATGGCCAAGAATGAAAGAAAGCCAATGATTTTGATTATTGTTGAGAATTCGCTGTATGCCTTTTCTATTGCTTGGTCATAAAATTCAGCCTGAAATGGATGAACACGGTCGATTTTCTTCCATGCAGACTCGATTTTAGCCATGGTCGTCGGGATGTCCCTACTTTGTATCTTGGCATTAATGATTGCTCTGTCTTCGGGTGTCCAGAACATGAAAGCTACTGGCCCCACGAGGTTGTCGACCTTTCCATAGTGAAAGTCTTTCATTACGCCAACAATGGTCATCTTTCGTGTTCCATGGAAACTACTGAATGTGATTTCTTCCCCGATTGCTTTCTGGGGGTCGTTGCTGCCAATGTTAAATCGTTTTAAGACTTGTTGGTTCACGATTACTTCTGTGGCGGCTGTGGTTGTAGTGGGTCGTGCCATAAAATTTCCGCCAGCCACGAGCTTGTATTCATGCAGAGCCAAATAGTTTTCGTCGACGTGGTTGGTCATGACCAAAACTGAGTCTAGCGAATCTTTGTATTTCATAAATCCACCCCAGGCATTTCCAACGCTGGTAATGATTAACGACCGCGACAGTGCCGTTAGTTCTGGCATTTCGCTTAGTTCTTTGAGAAGCGCATCGGGTTTATTACCCTGCATATTGATGTTCAGGATGTTTTGGGTGCGGTATCCCAGATCGAAGGCAAGTATGTTTTTATACTGTACATAGCCGATGGCGGTTGTTGTTATAAAGATTAAAGTGAGTGAGTATTGAATCACCACCAGAGCGCGTCGGAGTGTAATGTGTTTGAACACTTTTACCGTCGATACATTCCTGAGTGCACTAATCGCGCTGACTTTCGAAAAGAATAGCGCAGGCATAAGGCCCGCTAGCACACCTACGGTAACCGAGAATACGATAAAGGCGGCGAGCATAAGCGGAGTAAGCTCGAGCTTCACCGTGCGTTGCATCTCTGGAGCCAGATTTATCAGCAGGGGGCGCATGACGAGAAAGATGAAGTATGAAAGAAAAAGAGCGGCTAGGGAAATCATGATTGCTTCCACTAAAAATTGTTGCCATACCTGACTCTTTCCAGCGCCGATAGCTTTGCGAAGTCCTACTTCCTTAAAGCGGCGCATGGCACGTGCTATCGAAAGATTGGTATAGTTGAAACACGCCGACAATATCACAATGAGTGCAAGCCCGCCAAGTATCCACAGCATGACCAGAGGCATGTGAGGACCCACGGAACCTGGCCCACCCTCGGAGTGACGGAGGTTCTCTCCGACCACAATATCGTATAAAGGAAGAAGCTCAAGTTGGATTTCAGTATTTTCTTCGGCGAGATTTTCTTCTTGCTCAATGGCGTCAAGTTGGGGCTGGATAGACGCTAGGTCGACATTTTCGGGCAGCAGGAGGTACACATAGTTCGATGCCATGCTCGTCCATTGTTCGAAGTTGTTGTTGGTCTTATTGAGCTGCTCGGCGGTCGAGAGCGATACCAACGCTTCGAAGTTGATGTGCGAAAAAAAGGGCACGTCTTTCATTATCCCACTCACCTTGTAATCGAGTGCATTGAAGTTGATTGACTTACCAAGCGCCGATTGATGGCCGAATAGCTTTCTCGCTGCGGTCTCCGTGAGAACAATCGAGTAAGGCTCTTTTAGGGCCGTGCTGGGATTGCCTTCCAACATCGGAAACGTAAAGACCTTAAATATTGACGGATTCGCCCAGAAGCCTTTGATAGGGAGGGTATTGTCGCCAACCTTCGCGTCTTGCGAAAAGTTGTTGTGCAAAATGGCCACGTCTTCAACGCCAGTTACTTTCTCTTGTATAAGTTTTGCGGTCTTTATTGATGTGGTGGCAAACTTGCCACTTTGTTCGCGATTTTCGGTCAGTACGTTGGTGATACGATAGATTCTCTCACCGTTCTGGTGGAACCTGTCGTACGAATGCAGGTCGAGCACGAACGCGATAAGCAGTAACCCTACCGACATACTTATAGCAAGGCCAACAATGTTGATGGTCGAGAATAGCTTGTTGCGTAATAAGTTGCGTCTCGATGTTTTGATGTAGCTTCCAATCATGTTCCCAGTTGATAAAAAGGTTAGCGAATAGCTAGGTAATAGTTTCCTATGGCAAGAATACTAAGGTGTTATAAGCTGAATGAAAAAATGATGTAAACCGGGATAAAAATGGGATGAAAATTGTATATCCCTGAAATAGCTTGACACTAATTGTGAAAAGTTATGAAAGTGATCGGTCCGCCGAAGCGGCAGCTTCATTAATTTAAAGAAAAAGTACAAAACAGGAGCCTTTCGATGGCATGTTATTGAGTTGTACCGCCTTGAGTTAGGAAGTCAAACCCAAATTTTGACTGAGCCGCGCGGCGGACCGTTTAATATTTCTCTAAATTCACTTCGAGCCTGGAATCGAGATTACCAGCGCTATCGACTTAGACGCTATTATCCTAAATCTAAATACATTAGAAAGATGAAAAAGGAGGCTGATGAAATTATTCGCCTTAAACTTCAATTAGCTCAAACCGAAGCACTTCTTGAGCAGGAAAAGCTGAAACGGGAAGCCTTTGAAACGATGATTGATGTCGCTGAAAAAGACGGGGCTGCCCGCGCAGTTTAAGATTGCTATTAGAAAAAAGTCTGCGGGGCCGCCCGAGCGGTCCCAAACGCTAACGGAACTGAATCGGCATCACCCCTTAGTGGGTATGCAAATACTCTGCGGGCTGTCGCGGTGGCGATCCGATTGGGAAAAGCCGCCAGGCTTGGTATGATACCCAAAAACAAACAGAAAAAGAAGAATTTCACAACCTGATGTTACTTTCGGAAATTCGAAGATTACGACTGGATTTACCCAGTATAGGAGTAGATGTTTTACATTACCAATTAATAGAGTTTCGGTTGTGCCATGGTATAAAGATTGGAAGAGATAAATTGGCTAATTTATTGAGAGACAATGAATTGTTAATTAAAAGAAAAACACGATCGGTGAAAACTACTTGCGGGGTGGCCCGTGCCGTCACATCACCGCTATTTTAAATATCCCAATCTAACCGTTGGCAAGAAGGTGCTAATGCATAACTTGTTGTGGGTTAGCGATATAACGCCACGGGGCGCCCCGATACATCCTCATTGGGAGTGGATTTGTTTATTTGTGCGGACGCCGCGCGGTCTAATCACGGATGCATATTCGAGAAAGATTGTTGGATGGGCTCTGGAGGATTCTTTAGGAGCGATTGGTCCTGTCTCTGCCTTAAAAATGGCTATTAAAGACAATAAAGGACGTTTATGTGTTGGTCTGATTCATCACTGCGCCGGCAGCCCAGTCCGATCGTTGTGTTCTGTATTGCTGTCGAGAGTATATAGGTCTGTTGAATAATCACTCTATTTCCATTAGCATGACCGAACATGGTGATCCCTACGAAAATGCGTTAGCAGAACGAATGACCCGAACCATTAAGCCGGGCGGCCGGTGCCGAAGACATGCTTCAAAATAAATGTTTTGCTGATTCACTGCAAGCTCAGGAAGCTATCAGGCGAGCGATCTTAAACTATAATACATTGCGTCCACATGCCAGTTGTGACTATTTTACCCCTGAGCAAGCTCACCGAATGAAAGGCGAATTAGGCCGAAAGTGGAGCCCATCGAAAAAGCGTGAAATGAGAAAAGTACAACCGAACGTAGAATAAATTAGTACATAAAAAATCCCTTAACTTTGTCAAGTTATTTCAGGGATATACTGGTTCATAAACAGATGGGTTATCAGCGAATCAGGTGGTATTCGTATAAAAAAGTTCGCCACGGAAATGTACAATATTACCCTGACAATGAAGCCCCTACTCCACCTGTCAATTCATTTCAGTAACATATGCAATCAAAAAGGCCGTAATTTGCACCCCGCTTTTAATATTACCTCTCTTCCACCCATGAGCTACGTTCGTCACTATTTAGAAACTTTTCATCTGGTCACTGACGAGCAATATGCCCAGATCGCGCCTTACGAAAAAGAAATTTTGACGCTGAAAAAAGGCGAGTATTTTCTGAAGGCAGGAGAAGTGACCAATCAAATGGGGCTGGTCATTGAGGGGGTATTGGCCAATAATTACATAGACAACGGGCAGGAAAAGATCCAGTACTTTCTGAGTAAAAATGAAGTAGCGGCCAACCCCGAAAGTTTTGACTTTAGAACCCCAAGCAAAGTCAGTATCAGGGCTTTAAGCACCTGCCATTTGGTTGTAATTGACCATCCTACTTACTGGAAGTTGGTGGAAATACTTCCTTGGTGGGGGCAACTTACCCGGACCATAGGCAGTGTGGTTTTAACCAAAAGACTTCAAAAACGAGCCGAGTTGATGACCATGAGACCGACCGAACGGTATGAGGCGTTTTCAATTGAAAATCCTAACATTTTACAACAAGTACCGCTTGGAATGATTGCTTCTTATTTGGGAATACAACCACCTTCCCTGAGCAGAATACGACGAAAGCAACTTCAGAGAAACCGCTCATTAAAAGAAATTTAACTAAGGTTAAATAAAACGTTTTGGCGATGAAATATATGCCTGTTCATGGATTTACAAGGGGCATTGTTGGTATGTTTGTATAAAACCTAAACATTCATACTTTATGAAAAAAGTGTTGTACTCAACGTTGACAAAATTGTTCCTGCACAACCTGATTCTTTTGGGGATTTTTTTGAGTCATCTAGGATTGTCGCAATCGGTACCGCTGCCCACCGACCGTGCCAGAATCACAGTGGCGAGTATTCCGGATTACTACGGCGGTCCCAATTTGAAAGTATTACGTACCGATGCAGGTACACCCCTGCGGGCGGGTACTGCTTGGATTTGGGAAAAAGGCAATCAGGAGGAGCCCGCTTCTTACTATGCTTCCATGACCCAAAAAGGATTAAATGCTGTTCGGATGATTCTGTTTGATACGTGGGAAGTGGAGGCTTATCAGCCTTCGGCGCAATTTACTCCCACCGACTGGAACGACCCCGTCTATCGCGCCCGGCAATTAGCCCGTATGGAACGTTCGGTCAATTATGCCTCAGCACAGGGCATGTACGTAATCATCAATTCTCATAACAAAATCCCTGAGTATAACGAAACCTACGCCAACGCTCTGTGGACGTACGTTGCCCCATATTTTGCCAACCGTACCCACGTAATTTACGAAGCCTCCAACGAACCCATGCCAGGCATTGGCATCAACGGTGACATGGACATGGGAACGGCAGGGGCCGTGAGCAGTCCACGCCTTCAGGCCCTCAAACGTACATTTAACATCATACGTGCCGGCGCACCTAATACGCACATTATGGTACTCACTCCCAACGGTATCAGCGATTATGGGTACGGTACGGGCGTAGGCAATCTGGCGGCCAGTTTTGCGCAACTGCCCGGTAATGTAGATTGGACCAAGACTTCGGTAGCGTATCACCTTTACCACAATGATGGCGCGGCCGCGGCATCCATCAACGCGGCCAACCTACGCAACCTACATTCCCGCTATCCGGGCTGGCCTTCCGAAAATAATTTTCCCGCGTCGGTTTCCAACGCTACGCTGGGCATTACTGATTCTTTTCGTTCTCCCCAGTTTGACAATGATATTTACGTCAACCAAACCTGTGAGCGTCTTGGGCTTGGTTGGAGTATGTGGAATATCAATGGTCAAGCCGAGCTCGACCGAAATTGGCCCGTTATGTATGCCGATGCCGTGGCAAAAGGCTGGAATTGGATACCTGACCCGACCACACCGGATACCCAAGCCCCAACTGTACCGACGGCTTTGGTCGCTTCAAATATTGCTGCAAACAGCCTAACCCTTTCTTGGACAGCCTCTACCGACAACATTGCCGTAACAAACTATGAGATTTTCAGAGACGGAACAAGCATAGGCACTACGGCTACGGCGACGACTACTTTCAACGTAGCGGGGCTTTTTTGTGCCACAAATGCAACTTTTACCGTAAAAGCAAAAGATGCTGCCGGCAATACCAGTGCCGCTGGTAACGCACTGAGTGTTACAACCGGCAATTGCCCCACGAGTTTTGTCGTAGAAGCCGAAACTAACTACACGACAGTATCTGACGTAGGCAGTAATTGTACCGTAGGCCCCTCCAATTACGCCGCCACCACGACCAGCAACGGTCTGGCCGTGGGACTTTGTGATACAGGCGACGAGCTGAAAATTGCAGTTAATGTGTTTGTATCGGGGAATTATGACATACAGGTGAGGGTAAGAAGCGGCTGGACAGGTTCTCCTATGCATTTTATTAATAACAACAAATACGAATATCGTTTAAATGATTTATTGCGAACTTTCACTTATGTACCGGGCAGTGTAACTTCGACGATTGATGTGGACTCTTACTACGCAACAGTTAAATTGTCTGGTACGCCCCTAACGGCGGGCGTTCATTATATAAGGGTAAAAGCACTTGAAAATTGGGCCAAAGTGGATTATGTACGACTAGATCTAATCACCGACACCCAAGCACCAACTATTCCCAACAACCTAAGTTTATCGGCCATTACAGGTAGCAGCTTCACACTTTCATGGTCGGCTTCAACCGACAACGTGGGAGTAACCGGCTATGAAGTATTTAGAAATGGCATTAGCCTTGGTACTACTGCAACAGCTTCTTACAGTATAACGGGGCTTTCGTGCGGTACAAATTCGGCAATGACGGTCCGCGCAAGAGATGCCGTTGGTAATTGGAGCGCAAGCAGTGATATACTGAATGTCAGCACTGCACCCTTGCCCAACGCTGGTACGATTTCGGGAACGACAACAATTTGCGCAGGCGCAACAACATCTCTGACTACCAACGGATTGGCAGGCGGAACTTGGTCAAGCAGCAACACTGCCGTTGCCACCGTCAATACCTCAGGCGTGGTTTCGGGCGTGGCGGCAGGAACGGCAACTATAATCTATGCGGTTAGTTCAAACGGCTGCAATTCAAGTTCAACGACAACAGTAACCGTCAATGCGTTGCCTAACGCTGGTACGATTTCGGGAACGACAACAATTTGCGCAGGCGCAACAACATCTCTGATTTCCAACGGATTGGCAGGCGGAACTTGGTCAAGCAGCAATACTGCCGTTGCCACAGTCAATACCTCAGGCGTGGTTTCGTGCGTGGCAGCAGGAACGGCTACCATTACGTATGTGGTTAGTTCAAATAGCTGTAATTCAAGCACTTCAACTACCGTAACCGTCAATGCGTTGCCCAACGCAGGCACAATTTCGGGAACGACAACAATCAACACAGGCGCAACCACAACTTTAGTCTCCAACGGTGCGATAGGTGGCAGTTGGAGCAGCAACAATACCTCCGTGGCAACGGTAAACACCTCTGGCACAGTGACAGGCGTGGCGGCGGGTACTTCTACCATTACGTATACTGTTATCTCAAACGGTTGTACGCGAAGCACTACAACGAATGTTACCGTTAATACTCCCATTATTTCAACAAGTATTGTGGTCCGTGCCAGAAGTGTAAATAACGCCGGGGCGAGTTTCAGGGTTGAAATTATGAATGGGTCAGCAGCTACTGGCGGCACGATTCTCCAAAACAGCAATACCTTTTCCAACCTTTCGAAAGGTTTTGTCAACTATACTTTTACCGCCACTGGCACCGTCAACCCCAATCAGATACGAGTACGTTACCTGAACGATATGGCACCTTATGATTTTGAAGCAGACTATATCCAGGTAAACGGTACAACCTATCAAACCGAAGCTGCAAGCACCTATTCAGTAGGGTTTTGGAACTCAGCAAACGGCTGTAACAATGCGGGCTTTTTGGGTAACTCGCTTATTCATTGCGACGGCTATTTTCACTACTTAGCCACGCCCACCAGTACACCAATTATCGTGCGTGCCAGAAGCGTAAACAGTGCCGGGGCGAGTTTTAGGATCGAAATCATGAATGGTTCGGCGGCTACGGGCGGTACAGTAGCTCAAAGCAGTAATGACTTCACCAACCTTTCGACCAATTTTGCAGATTATACCTTCAATGCCACGGGCAGCGTCAATCCCAACCGCATCCGAATCCGTTATCTCAACGATATGACCGCCTATGATTTTGAAGCGGACTATATCCAAGTAAATGGTACGACTTACCAAACAGAAGCCGCAAGTACTTTTTCAGTAGGGTTTTGGAATGCGGCAAATGGCTGTAACAATGCGGGTTTTCTTGCTAATTCATTGATTCATTGCAGTGGTTATTTTCATTTTCTTGCTAATTCAGGCGCTCGTTTGAGTGCAGAAAGCTTAGAAATAGAGCCAATTACTGCATTCGGCGTTTATCCAAATCCAGCAAAATATTTACTCAACGTTATACTCTACACTACCGCTGAACAGCAAGTTGAATTACGAATTATGGATCTGAACGGTACTGTTTTAAGCTCATTTTCAAAACAAGTAAAAGCAGGGAAAAATACCGTTAATATCCCAATCAACCAGTTCAATGAAGGAACCTTCGTTATTTCTGCCGAATACGACAATCGACGTTCCACGGCAAAGTTCAGCGTCATTCGTTGATCTGAATGAAAATGAGCAAACATCGGCTTCCGCGTTATTTTGATGTAAATTCCTATGAAAGTGGTTCCACTTTACATTTGGTAAAAGTCGGGGTTTGGGTTGTAATTTTGAAGAATGTACTCTCTTTCCCTTTTATCTTCCGAGCTCGACTTAGAATTACTTGATTACGAACTTTACCAGAACAGGATTGATTAACATGTGATAGGCACTGCTGCTAATACCTGCTTTTGCAGTTTTTTCATGCCATTGATCAATGGCATGAAAAAATCATATGAGGTCAGCAAATGTATGCCATCTTTTGATTTTTTTTAATACTTATGCTAAGTGGCCGAAACTGTATAGTTAAAGCTCGTTATCGGCTGTATTGTAAGCACCCGACAAGTTTGAATACAGCCCATAATCTACTGCCGCTGTATTCAAACTGAGCATCCTTCTTTAAAGCGCAAAAGTCCCATCTGCAGTATTAAAGGCAACCCTAAATTACAACATGCTATGGCTCTTTTTTATCATTACATATTTAGAACTACCAAATCTTACAATTTAGCCTGCCACAAAGGAGATTTGTCCATTTTGAGTTAAAGAATGTTCAATTTGAGCTAACAAGCACACAGAATATTAACCTAATTTTGGAAAAATTACTTCAACGTTATTGAAAACTCGCACAAATAAATGAATGTTAAAATTGTATGGTACCCATGCCTTGGGTTCTTATTCTCCTTATTCCTGCCGCAGAAAACCTATAGCCAATCGACTCCTTCTGACTGCAATAGCTGTGCCGTAGCCACAACTCCCTCGGGGCCTAATTATGCCAATCAAACCCTGATAAACCATAACTTTATGGCAATGGGGACAAATGCCTTGGTCAATGCCAATTTCCAAGGGGCTACGCTTACAGGGTCACAGTTTCAAAACATGAATTTGCAGGGAGCTAATTTCAAAGGGGCTATCATTACGAATGCCGACTTTTCGGGTGCTACGTTAGATCATACGTGTTTTCAATCCGCTGATTTGACCGATGCTAATCTGCAATTTGCCATTTTTAAAGCTACCGACTTATCCTGTGCTCACTTGATTGGGGCAAAATTTGGTCCTGTCATGACCATTCAGTCGTCGCCGGATAATATTCGTACTCGTTTCAACTACACGACCGTTGATTTTGTCAATTTTCCGATTAATAATTGGCCCTCTACTTACTGGGCAATGACCGATTTGAGTTATACTATTTTATCGGGAATGACTTCCAAAAATTTTAATTTGAAGGGTAAAAACATTACAGATGGTATTCTGAAAGGAATCAATTTTACCAGTTTCGATTTACGCCATTGTACAATGACGGGGGTAGACTTGACGAACGCCACACTATCCTATGCCAATATGGATAGTGTTTTAATAAACCTAGCCAACCTTACCAACGTAGTTGGCCAAGGGCTTTCGATGCGTGGGGCCGTTTTTTATCAGTCTAGTGACGGACAAAGAGGTACAAATTTATCAGGAGGGCAGTTCAACAATGGGGCCGATTTTAGCAATGCCGATATGCAGTATACCACACTTACAGGGGCGTATTTTGCAGGGGCCAGTCTGCGGGGGGTAAATTTCAATTATACTAATGGACAATCGGGAGGAATCTATAACGTAGCCAATTTTACAGGAGCAGGCATGGACAATACCACATTCATGAATGCCAGCCTGAACGGGGTATCCTTCAATAACAGTTACCTGCAGAATGCTCAATTCAATAATGTTACTTTAGCCACCACCGATTTTTCGGGGGCAACAATGCCTGGTGCCAACTTTCAATCATCGGTACTGCAAGGGGTAAAGTTCACAAGGGCTGTTCTACAAAATGTTAACTTCCAAAACACCACCTTCAATGTGCCACCCACAGGTGGGGCGGGGGTAGATTTGTCATGCTCGCAGCTAGGAGGGGCCAATTTTGCCAATGCGATTGT
>NZ_CP030854.1 GCF_003325355.1 Runella rosea | reverse complement strand
ACCCTTTTACCCGCCTTAGCTCAGCAGTCACCCCATAACGAATATCTGGTGCTTTTTCCTTCTTGGCGGTGCCGTAAAGTATAACTTCCAACTTATAATCATCCGTTGCGGTTTGAGTAATGACGACGGTGGCTGTTTCTTGAAAGGTGTTATAATCCGAAAATATTTGTCGGAAAAGTGCATGTTCGTTCGGGTTGTAGGTTTTTGAGTAGGTTCCTGCTAAACCAGGCGAGACAGGTACAATCTCAGTTTGTTGAGAATTTTTGTTTTGACATCCAAACAAAATGGTTGTAAGCAAGAAGATAAGTAGTTGTTTCATAAGGCGCTGAATTAGAGCGGAATGGCGAGGCTAAATTAAAAAATATTAGTTATTCCTTCATGTCCAACGCTAACCTTCTGTTAGGTATTTCCCAAAATCAGGGTCTTCTTTTGGTTTGGTTTGCAACAAATCTGGTATTTTATCTTCCGAAGGGTACCTTATTGTGCCATTTGAAGTGGTGTTGAAACAACTTAGATTTGAGTCCTAAATCCACCAGAAGATGAGTATTGTCTGAATTATTTAACTGAGTAGATAAAAAACGATATATTTGGGGTGCCATATTAGTTTCCTTTACTCTTTAAAGGTTGAGTGGTAATTAGGAAGACGACTTCCCCCATATTGGGAAATGATTCGGGACGCCCCGGCTTATTAAACAGGGTTTAGTTATGTCTTGGATTTATTTAATTTTTGCGGGCCTTTTAGAGGTCGTTTGGGCTTACTCAATGAAACAGTCAGAGGGTTTTAAGCACTTTACTCCCTCCCTAATCACACTCGTGGCCATGATTGGCAGTTTTGGACTGCTGGCATTAGCAATGCGAACATTACCATTAGGGACTGCTTATACGATTTGGACAGGTATTGGAGCCATAGGAGCATTCCTTATTGGAATTCTCTTTCTAGGCGAACCCATTAGTTTTACTCGCTTGATGGCTGCTTTTTTAATTCTGGCGGGCCTTATTATAATGAAACTTTCTTCAAGTCATTGAATCCATAGAATTGGCACCGTTGCTTCATTATGAGTAATTCGTTGACATTTTACAAACGTATGATGTTGGTCCTACGTTTGTAAAATTCAAGAGTTCAAAGGTAGATGGACGTTGATATATGAACAAACAATGTTAGAAACTGGCGTCTTTATAAGACCCAAAACAAATCGGCATAATCTTTTAGAATTCATTTTCAGGACCTGTTACTGTATTATTAATTATAGAGGCTTTTTTTGTTCAAACACTTTGTGGCATTTTACGAACGAACCACAGATACTCTGACGAATGTCATTCATTCTAGGTAACCTATCGGCTGGTTACCTAAACGTATAGTCTGGTAACCTTTTCTTTCCCGATTTCAGGTAACCTGAGGTTACCTGCCTTTTTTTTGAACCCTTGCGTTCTGTTTTTCGGGAGTCGTCGCCATCACGTTCTCTTACTTACGTATCCTTGCGGTATCCTTAAGGTATCCTTACGTTTCCTTACAGTATCATTACATTGAGGATTAACTGCTTTCCGACCCTGCTGGATTTTCAGGACGGGTCATAATACCTAAATGTACATTTTCTTGTACTTCACCTCAAAAAGGGAAAACATATACTTCTAACACAGGCAAGAGGGGGTCAATACGTAAGGTATGACAATCAGCTACTTAAATTCATTTCCTCTCATTTTTCCTCCTCTCGCTCTCCAACAACGTTTTGCGGCCATTGTCGAAAAGATAGAAGCACAAAAAGCCACGGCAGTGGCGCAGTCTGAAGCGAGTGTTGCTGCTCATCGGAATAAATAGGGTTTTCGATGGGTTTTTGCAGAAGTACTGATTTTTTCTCGCGGGTGGTGTGTTGGTCGTCCAGTCGTTTGATAAAGAGCAAATATGTGACCTGTTCGATGACCGTGAGCGGGTTGGAAATTCCGCCCGTCCAGAAAGCCTTCCATATGCGGTCTATTTGGCTGGTTTTTCGCCCGTAAGCATGGTATTAAAAGTTGTTTAATGTTGTAAGAAGCATCAAAAAATACCGCCCCCCCAATACCATTCCTGAAAATCGGAATTGGTGAAATGCCGACCCACTAGGCGGCTATGGGGCAGTTCGAGATCGTCGGAACGGTAGTTCAATGTTTTGAGATCGGGATAAGAAGGTGTTTCTTTGACTTCAATGGCCGTATCTTTGTTCAGAATAAAATCTATTTCTTGTCCTGATTTCTTTTGGTAATATGCCACCTCTCCTAGCCGCAGTAACTGTAAGGCTACGGCATTTTCAAACACCTGCCCGCTGCTTACCTGAGCTAGTATTTGCAACATGCCCGTATCGGCAATGTACACCTTACGTTGTGCGGCAATTTCCTTGTCTTTGTTTTTGGTAAAGGACGGAATCAGGTGAATAAAATAGGTGTACTCAAATAAGGACATGTATTCGGTCAGTTTGTTGCGATTAATGCCCGAAATACTGCTCAACTTACTGACATCCAAGCGGCTGCCCGTGCGCGAGGCCAGCAACTGACAAAGTTTGTATAGGTCGTTGCTGACCCGAAAATCAGACAATAGTTTGATATCGAGTTCGATATACGCATTGATGATGTCTTTGAGAAAAGCGGTTTTGTCATTGGCGGTTTCGGCCAATACGACTTCTGGAAAGCCCCCAAACCTCAAAAAGGTTTCGTATTCCTGTCGGAAAATTTGATAAATGGGTTCCGAAAAGTGTTGTTGGGCGGTATGCTCAAACTGCGAACGGGCAAAACCCCGAAATTGTAAAAACTCATCAAAACCAAGCGGGAACATCTCAAAGATACGTTTGCGCCCAGCCAGGCTTTCCGTAAAGTGGTTTTTAAGGTAATAAGAACTCGAACCCGTCAGAATAAACTTGATGGCGTAGGTATCGTAAAGGTACTTAATGACGCTCGGCGAGTTGGGCACCAACTGAATCTCGTCCAGGGCCAGTACTGCGGGTTGATGGAGGTCTAACCCTAACGCTTCCAAGCCTGCTTCAATGGCTTGATAGCTGTTTTGGCTAAACAAAATACGGTTTTCTATTTTCTCAAAGTCTAAATACAGCTTGTTGACATGCACTGTTTTAGCCAGTAAAAATTTCAGAGCGGTTGTTTTTCCCACCCTTCTCATGCCCGTAATGACCGTGGCCTGTGGTTTGGCCAGATGGGCCTCCAACTCACCGAATAAGGTTCTTTGTATCATATATGTTAACTATATGCACAAATATAATGCAAAAAGTAATACTTTAAGTTGAAAACCGACTTTTGTACCTTTTTATTTCAATCCAAACGCTTTTTGTAACAAACTCTGAAATAACGCCTCACTCGCGTACTGCGGTATTGATCTTCACCAAAACCAATTCGGGCGGCACCGATCATGTTTGGTTTTATAACATGAAAGCCGACGGCTACAGCCTCGACGATAAGCGGCAGGAAGTGGCACTCAATGACATCCCCGACATCATCAGCCGCTGGCACAACCGCGCCAGCGAAACCACCCGAAGCCGTACCCATACCTCATTTTTGGTGCCCGTAGCTGAAATCCGTTCTAATAATTACGACCTGAGCATCAATCGTTACAAAGAAGTAGTCTATGAAGAAAAAACGTACGACGCGCCTGAGGTTATTATTGAGCATATAAAGTCATTGGATAAAAAATGCAGGGAAGCCTTAGAAGAGTTGGAAAAAATGTTGGCGGAAGACTAAAAGAAGGCTTCTTGAAAGCCTAAACAGCAAGTAAAGCTTCACTAATTTCGAAATTCTGATTGCTCAAATTACCCAAACCCATCTTACGCTGAGTAATCAGGCAGCGCGGCAGGTAAATGAGTTGCAAACCATTTAGCTAATAATCTGTTAAAGAGGGACTTTTTGGCCGAAAAGCTTGGAAAGAAATGGGTGTCCGACATTACTTATATTCGAACCGGCGAAGGGTGGTTATACTTGACTGTTATTCTGGATTTAGCCGATAGAAAGGTGGTCGGTTGGGCCTTAAGTGATAGTGGATACCAGTATAGCGGCTTGGCAAATGGCCCTTAAAAATAGGCCACTAAATGGTGAACTACTTTTCCACAGCGCCGGCAGCCCGGTTTGATGGGGGTGTTCAATACGCCTGCATCGAGTTTCGCAATCAATTTAAGGACTTACCCGTCTTGCAAAGTATGACAGGGCCGCCTGGCGGTCAAAAAGGTAACTGTTGGGGTATTGAGGGCTGGCGGCCGCCGCTGTGGTACAACCGTCGGCGGAGACATTTCAATGGCTGTTTAAAAAAAATCCTCCAGTATACTATTGTAATTCCACCTGATATACATAGCTTACTTTCCAGATACCACGAATTTACTGGTCATGGGACGTAGTTACCTATTTCCACAATTTAAAAACAAATCAATTTCAAAGTTGCAGCCCCCCTGCAATACGTCGGGTCTCATTGGCTCCCATATCAGCAATGGCCACACCCTGAGCATGAGGGCAACTCTTACCCTCGAAAACAGTGGTTTCGTGGTTTACTATTGTCGCCATGAACCCAACTGCTATGGCGGTTGTGATTCAGACTCTTTTCAAATTGATTGGCTAACACAAGTTGCGAACAACATGGCAAACTGCATAAGGACATTATTCTCAGGTGAAGCTGTTTTAGCTCTAATCCAGTAGTAGTGTCTTTATACAAACCAAGGTTCGAAACTTGCGTTAGTATATAATGATGGAATTTTGCCCGATCTGTTACCTGACCTGGATCTGCCCATCCCTATCGAGAAAAGCTCCAAAGATTGGATTCTCTGCTAAACTCTCGCAATTAATAATGGCCAGGAAAGCATCTGGGGATGGATAAAAATTGAACCAATCAGGATAATAAAGTAAAATATAACTAGACTGGTCCGGCGCACTGTTATTACCCTCCCCATTGTCTTTTATTTTTATAAATACAATCCAGTTTTTCTGGAACCCTCCGCTTACTACTTCGGTGACGATCCCGGCCATAGTGGCTTCATCACCGTCAACATATACATCAATGGTTTTCATATAAAAATGTCCCACTGTGACAGAATTGACCTGCCATTCACCGCTAACACCATCTGGACTTTTGACAGCAGAGAAGTTATACTTTGAACCTAAATCAGTTCTAAAATTACCAGTCGCTACTTGATTGGGGTTAGCCCCGCTCTTCAGGCGGCGCTTGAATTGGGCGGATGGAAGTACCTTAATAGTGCTGGTAACTTCTTCTCCAAGATCATTAATACTATTCATTTTTAAATCGAAGGATGCTTTTTTCTCCGCTGCGGAATCAAGAAGCGATCCTTTTTCGCACCCCATCATAAAGAGGACAAGCAGGCAGGAAGCCATCACCGTAAAGTTTAACTTTTTCATACAAGTAGTTTGTTTTTAGTTATTTTAAAACAACCCTTTGTGTCGAACCATCTTACCACCCTTGGCTTCGGTTCGTTCGTTCGCGGTTGCTTTTACGAACAATGTAAATACATGGATATTTGAATACTTCATTAGTGATTATGCGGAAATAAGAGTTAGACTGATGCGCGACCGAGGCCGGTGCATCGCCAGCGTTGACTTTAGGGACTTCGGCCCAACTTTGTACAGATGATTCGGCAGAGGAAGAAGATTTTTCTTGTTGAATCAAAAACAGTAGGGTAAAAGACCTTCATAAACAGATAGTATTGGGAAAAAGAATAGAGTTTTTCATACGAAATGCTTGTAAAAAAAGTAGTATAAAGTGTAAAAAGTGAGACGTCTCAAGCGTAAAAACGCTCCCGCAAAAGCAGCCAAGGGCTGGCATTTCGAGCGCCGAATCAAGAAGTCATAGGAGTGATAAGCATAGGTGAGCACCTGCCAAAACAGTAAAGAGCTTTCATCCAATTTTGGTTTAAGGGTTTAGAGAATAGTCATTAGGGCATTGCCTTGACAAAAGTAAAGAGCCGCACTTTGATGATGTTAGTCTATTTGCGCAATTCGTTAGTCTATTGTTCCGGACTTAGTTTATTGTCCCAAAAACTTAGTTTATTGTTCTAATAGCCTTTTTGTAGAGCAAAAATGGGTACTTAACAGAAAATAAAAAGTCGGTAATGAGATGAAGAATACGGCGGTCAGTTTCAGATTTATTGAGGCAGAGATTTAGATTCCATTAAGTCAAACTTGCAAATAATTGCTTTAAAACGGGAGCTTTTTCGGTGGATTTTGAACGAAAAGTTTATCAGGCTATCAGAGTGAATAACGTCCAAATCGGCCGCTTTTTCTTAATAAACCATGCTGCTCCATGCCCGCGTACACCATGGACTTAAAAACATTATTAGCTGATAAAGAAAATCTTGCCGGTCAATAAAAGTCTAACCTTCGGTTTGATACTCCCTGTACTTACCCGGTTTTTGATTTATTTGGTGAAAGCCATCGCAACCACGTGGCATTGTCTTTATCCATTTATTTTTTTTCCTGTAAGTTTTTGTACCTCTTCAACGACTTACTTTAGAAAAAAATATGAAAGCACGACTTTTCCTATGTCTCCTATTGCTCACAGCCTGCGGTGAGCAATCTTCTCCTGAAGGCCGTATGTCAGCCAAGATCGATGGGGTCATCGAACGCCTCGATAGGATCGAACAAAGAAACCGGGTACTTGCGGATAGTATTTCGCAATTAAATGCGACTTTACGTACCTTAAAGTTGCAGTAAATTCAACTTATATTTCGGTCTGCCAATCCCTGCCCACGTTGGAAAAAGACTTTCTGCATTTACTCAATATCCACCGAGGTATCCTCTACAAGGTCTGTAATCTGTATTTGGATAACGTCGAGGATCGTCAGGACCTGTTTCAGGAGATTGTGCTTCAATTGTGGAAAGCTTTTCCGTCTTTCCGCAATGAATCGGCTCCCTCGACCTGGATGTACCGCGTAGCGCTGAATACCGCCATCAGTAATTTCCGAAAGCGAGGAAAGGAAGGAAAAAAAATTGAATTGACGGCATCCGAGCTACAGGTCCCCGACGTAAGGTATGATGATGAGATCAATGAGTTGGCAATCCGACTCCGTGAAGCCATCGAATGCCTCAATGCGATCGAAAAAGCTATTATTCTCCTTTATCTTGACGAGAGATCATATACGGAGATTGCCGCCATCACCGGCATCAGCCTGTCGAACGTGGGCGTAAAAATCAACCGAATCAAAAGTAAGTTAAAAACGATCATTAATCACTGATAAGAATGGAGATCGAGACTTTAAAAGCGGCTTGGCAAGACTATGACCGCCTGCTTCAAACAACGCCAGAGTTAAGTAAAAAGGCCCTTCACCGCCTGATTCGCGAGCGGTCACGATCACGGATCGCTCAAATAAGAATCGAATACGGTGTCACATGTGTGTTCAGTTTCCTGCTTATTCTGTTCTTTGGTGCTGTGATTGGCGGTAATCCCTTCGATTTTCAATACCGTATTCAATTCCTTCCGGCTATTCTGATTATGGGTTGGACACTCGTTTTTATTATTGTCCTCTTACGTGGCTATCGGGAAGTGAACATCAGTATCCATGCTGATAATCTGATCCTTTCATTGAATAAAGTGATTTCCGCCTATGCTCGTTCACAAGCCTTGGTTCACCAAGCGGCAGTGCCCGTGCTTTTATCAGGTTTCTTTTTTCCGGCATCTTTCCTGCCAAAACATATCTACGAATCGGGACTAACGTCCGGTGTGTTGATCGCTATCGCGCATATAGTATTGAACGTAGTGCTGTATTTTGCAGCAAAACGACTGGGTTTTTTCAAGAGTTCCTTTCAAGCAGGGCTACAGCGTGACCTAGAGGAGCTGGAGCAACTGAAATCGCTCGAAGGGGAAGAAAACGAATTGGAATGATTTTTTCTGTCTGGGTAAGTTTGTTAGTCATCATTTACTCGAATACGGGGTTTATCAGCCTAATCTCAGCTGCAAAAACCTGTTTTTATCGGAAAGAATTATGACAACTTGCGAGTCTCCGCACAGTTTGAAAGTCAAAGAATTACAATCGAAAAGCTATAGTATTAGAAAGATAGCAACTACTCTAAAAATGTCTCGCAGGACGGTGGCAAGATATAGGAATCGGATAGAGTTTGTCCCCAAATCTTCTCGTAAACGAAGTAATATTCTTGATTTTGAGGCCCATCTGCAACAGCGTTGGCAAGAAAGGCAGCAGTCTGCCAAAGCGTTGTATGAAAAAATTAACGATAAAGGATTCCCTATTCTCAAGCTACCGTCTATAACGCGGTAAGGAATTATCCCAAATCGTTCTTAGAACCACTGCTGGCATCTGTAAAAGCAACCTACTATTCTTCCAAACAACTGAGTATTTGGTTAGGGATGTATCAGAGTCATTTGCAAGATTACATGCCCATTGAATTTTTAAGGAAACTTTTGGAAGCCCCCCGCTCATCAAAGTCGTCAGAGAAATTGGCTTAGAATTCAGGCAACTCATGAAGGCAAAGCAAGGGGATCAACTTCAGACTTGGTGCAATAAAGCGCTTGAATCAGGAGTGGTAGCGCTGAAAGGATTTGCCAATGGGATTAAACAGGCGGGCGGCGTACCGCATTTTAAAGCCATTTTCTATGCCGTCACCTCCGAATAGAGCAACGGACAGGTAGAGGGGCAGCCAGGCCGCTGGAGCGGTAAACTGGCTCAAAAATATCAAGCGTCAAATGTATGGAAGAGCGAGTTTTGGACTGCTCCGCAATAGAGTCATCCTGATGGAAAACCCAGACTTTCACCAAATGTGACGATGTACCTCTTTCATAGGAATTTACAAAACGTCAATTCACCCGTTGTTGTTCTGCCTCGGAAGCCGTGGTGCGTGCCTTAGCCGATTTCATTTTAGTGTTGCCCAGCGTGACTGTGTACGATAAACGCAGCACTCGCGGTTCATTGTAGTACGAGGTCTTTTGTATCTGGCCCAGCAGCGGATTGTCGGACACATAAATGGAATTGCGCGTCCAGAAAATGTCGGTGACCGTCAGGTTTAGTTTACTGTAGTCGTTGATTACTTTCTGTACACCAGCCGAAACCACACCGGCGGCCTTGCGAACGCTTAGGCCAACCGTTATTGGAGAAGCATACACGCCCGATACCTCAAGGGTAATTTTTCCCGGTAACGTAAAGGTCTGGTTCAGACTAAGCCTTGCCGAATATTGATTCAGTTCGATGGGTACACCGGCATAGACATGATTAGTCTTTTGGTAGGTAAGCAGGGCATTACTTTGCGTACGCCACCAGGAGGTGACTTTCCAAGGCCAGCTTGCAGTGAAGGCGTACAGTTGTAACTGATCTACATTGTCAGCGTAGATGTAGGTTTTGCGTTCTTCGCTGTTGTACCGGCTTTGATTGCCGGCAATGGCATTCCGATCCTGACTGTACTTAAGCGTGAGCAGCAGGTCCTTGTAGGTATAGGAGGCCTGTACACCGTTGCTGATAGCGGGTTTGAGTTGCAGATTGCCCCAGTAGTAGGTAAACGGGTCCATAAAAATAACGAACGGAGCGACGCTGGTGTAGGCGGGCCGGGTGATGCGCCGGTTATACGAGACTTGTAGCGAGCTGTTGGCCGTAGCCTGCCACGTATAAAAAAAGGTCGGAAATAGTTTCAGGAAGTCGAGGCTGAATAACCGCTGACCGCTGGCGGTCATTTCCATATCGGTGCTTTCAGCCCTAAGTCCGGCCTGAAACTGCCCTTTCGGTCCGGCTTTGCCGCTGACGTTTACATAGACAGCGTTGGCATCATCGCGTAGCGAATAGTTCTGTGTAAACCGGGTATCGGCTATCCACGCTTCGCCTACCATGTTTTCGAGCGACACGGTATTGCGCAGGCGCGAGAAGGTCGACTTGCCCCCCAGTTCTAGTTTTAGAGTGCGCCATTTCGTTTCATAATCAACTTTGATTACGCCCATGCTTATCGGCGTTTCCTTGCCGGTACGTACCTGCTCCTGTACTACCTGATTGGTGGCCACGTAGCTATATGTATTGGTAAACTCGTTTGGGTTGTGATCGTGATAATAGAGGTAGTCCAGATCAATGCTTAACCGAGCACCGTTGGCAAGCCGATGATTCAGGTTGACATTGCCCATCAGGTGCTTCCAGTGATTCACTTCTCTATCGTATAAATTGATGCGTGCCGAATCCCGTCCGTTAAGCATCACCCGCGACTGATTGAAAGATTCCATCTTCCAGTAATCGCTGAAACCGGCTACAAGGGTATTGATAGAAGTCGTTTTGTTTATGTTCCATTCAAGCCCCAGGCCGGCCCGTTGTACGGGCCAGCTGGCATACCGGTCGGTGATGGTGTTCGAATACAGATTGGGCGTGAGCAACTGTCGCTCGTAGTTCCATTGCTGCCAACGGTTGTCCTGGACCAGCGAGTAGTTGGCCGTGAGTAACAGGTTTTGGCGTTTATGGTTGATGGCCAATGAACCGGTCGGTTTCCAGAAACCACTCAAGTCGGCGTAGCCGATACCAACCATAGCCGTGCCGTTGGTGCCCAGGTCTGTCTGTTGCTTCGTCACGATGTTGATGATGCCCGCATCACCTTCTGCGTCGAAGCGGGACGAGGGATTACTGATCAACTCTATCTTTTCAACCCCGGCTGAGGTAAGACCTTCCAGTTGCTGCACCACTACATTCAGCGGTAATCGTTGCAGTTTGCCGTTGATCATGACCTGAACGCCCTGCTTACCATTCATGCTTAGGCTACCGCTCTGCCGATCTACCGAAATACCGGGCGAACGCTCCAGCACATCCAACACCGTATTGCCCGCCGAGACGACATTATTTTTAAGGTTAACCACCAGCTTGTCGAGTTGCTGTTCAAACAACGGTTTTTCGGCCTTGACGACCACCTCGTTCAGGGTCGTAGCCGTTTCGGTTAATACAATTGTTTCCAATGTTTTGTCCACAAAGATGTCTTGAAGCAGCGTTACGCTGGTATAACCTACCATGCGTACCGAAAGCCGATACGAGCCTGCCGTTATGTTCTCCATCAGAAAACCTCCCTCGCTGTTGGTGACGGTTCCCGCTATCATCGTTGAATCGGTCGGCGTCAATAGCAGTACATTGGCATAGGGCAATGGTTGGTTCCGGTTATCCGTAACCCGGCCTGACAGCTTTATCTGGGCAAACAGAAGGCTTGGCGCCAGACACAGAAAAAGGGTAAATCTGAGTTTCATGGCAATTACGGCTGCTTACTGATTTTGAAAAACCGTTTTTGAATACACCTTCTCCGTAATTAGCCATTGGTCTTTTACTTTCAGTAGTATAAGATTATCGTGGTAAGCATGGGTGGTGTACGTAAATGTTACCCGGGCGATAGCTGTCGTGGCCGTGTAGTCGAGCAAGCGTACATCAGTACTGCAATCATGCTTTTGCCCCGGTTTATTACGGGCGATATAGTCGGCAATAGGCGTGGTTACAATGTCTTTTGTTTTTTCATCAATGGCCTTGAGTACCGCCCCGGCGTGAAACGCCTGTTTCATCCGGTCGATGTTTCCGCTGTTACGTCCTTCTGCGTAGTTGTTTACGGCCCGCAGGATTTGTACAGTTTCGGAGGGTGATTCAGAACGGCTGATGATGGATACCATTTGCTCGGCCACCCACGGCGCTGAAGAGGCAAACGAACCCGTTACCAGTCGATTGGGATGGTCGGCAACGAGGGTCAACGCTTTATCTGAAGCCGTTTCTTTGGTGCTCACCACCAGGTTGGCCCCACGCCTGGCCAGCACTTCCTGCATGTCAAAAGGAAGTAGTTTTCCATAGCTGGAAATATTCATCCAAGCCAGTTCTGCCCAGTGCGGAAAACAGGTTATCCGTTTTCCGTCGATTAGGTATTTACCCGAGCTGAGCTTAACATCGATAAGGGACGCTACCCCATGCCCAGCGGTACCGATTGTGCCTCCATTTTCGTAGATCGTGGCCGTGAGGCGGGCAATTCGCTCATCACTGATCACATCAAAGTATTGTCCATGACCGCCTGGATAAAAGACGGCCGCATACTTACTCGCTGTTACTTCGTCCGGCTTTAGTGTAGCACTTGTCTTCGCCATGAACAAAGTACTCTGCCGGATGGAACGCAATACGTCAGGCACCTCGCCCGTCGAATAGATAGCCGCTTTACCGCCTTTGGGTGTAACAATGTCCACCTCAAACCCTTTGTCGGTAAAATACTGGAACGGATAAGCGATTTCTTTTAGAAAGGTGCCGCTAACGTTCGTACCCACTGAATCGCGGTTAGTCGATACAATCAGTATCTTCTTAGGTTGAGCATGGCTTCTTATTGCCGTTACCAGCAGCAGCATGACCAGTACCAATGTGTTCGATTTTAACTTTCGGTTCATCATCGTTTTTTTTACACAAAAAAAGAGCGCTTCGGGGAGCCGGTATACTATTTTAGCTGAGCTGTGCCGTTAACCCGACCAACGACTTTACGAAGGGAGTTTTGGCGGTTGTCGTGCAAATATGTCGTTCGTCGGAAATCACCACCTGCTGCGCGAAAAAATTTAGTATTTATCCGAGTTTTTATAATCTTTGGTGTTATGATGACATCCGCTTCTTCCTTACCAATCCGGCAGCCCATCTTATCCCCAGCTCTCACCGCCGACTGGACAACCCGTCTGCTGGCCAATCGGGTTGCCTATCACATCCTCTTTTGGGGGTCTGTATTTGGGTTCAATGCGGCCTATATCGCCTTTATCGGTGAGGATCGCGATATTGCCCTCTTCAACCTCGGCCTGCGCATTCCGTTTATTCTGGCCGGCTGCTACATTAACCTGTATTACCTAATGCCGCGCTTCTTCAACACTGGCAATTTCTTGCTGTATGCCCTAGCGGTTTTCGGGCTGATCTTCTCGCTGAACGCCGTTAACCTGTACGTATTAGAGTTGTTTATCGACTCGCCGATTTGCCCGACAACGTTTGAAGCCGATGCCACCTTCAATGGAAGTAATTACATCTACAAAGGGTTTTATCTGGTTAGTATTGTGGGCTTAACCAGCGGTATCAAGCTGTCGAAGAATCAGTTAACCGAAAAGCAAAAAGCGGAAGCCATCGAAAAAGAAAAACTGCAAACCGAATTGTTGCTGCTGAAATCGCAGATCAATCCTCACTTCTTTTTTAATACGCTCAACAACTTGTATGCACTCACCCTGAAGAAGTCGGACCGGGCACCCGAAATGGTGTTGAAGCTCTCGGATTTGATGAGTTACAGCTTGTATGAGTCCGATGGACTGACTGTAAGCCTTGACAAAGAAATCAGCCACATCCGTAACTATATTGAACTGGAAACAGTGAGACTGGGTACAAAAATGACGATGAATTTTGTGGTGAATGGGCCAATAGGGCAGCAGTTGATTCCACCGCTACTGTTCCTGCCCATTATTGAAAACTGCTTTAAGCATTCAGCTACCAACGTGCCAGGAGGGGTAATTACGGTGTCAATCACCATTACACCCGACACGATTCTGCTGGAGACCCGAAATCCGAGCCATTCTACGGGTTCTGCGCTGACCAAAAAAGGAGGGTTGGGCTTGCGGAATGTACAGCGCCGATTGCAGTTGCTGTATGGTTCCGACTATCGGTTCGAAACAGGTTTACACAATGAAACCTTTTCATCCACCCTTCAAATTCCTCTGGTATGGCCCGTTGTGTAATTGTCGATGATGAGCCATTGGCCATTGACATACTGGAAACGTACCTGAGTCAGCTCAAAGAAGCCACGTTAGTAGCTACGTTTACCGATTCGGTGGAGGCCTTCTCTTTTTTACAACGCAATCAGGTCGATATTGTCTTTCTGGACCTTCATATGCCCATGCTTAACGGTATAGAACTGGTCAAGAACCTCACGACCAAACCCGCTTTTATCATCACCACGGCCTATCGTGAGTATGCCGTAGAAGGCTTTGAACTGGATGTGGTGGATTACCTCGTAAAACCCATAGCCTTTCCCCGCTTCCTGAAGGCGATCAACAAGGTGATGCCAAGTAGTAATGCACCGACTGCCACCGTGTCAACGCCAATGCCCGCAGAGAATGGTCAAACCCTTTGGTTGAAAGTAGATAAAAAGCTGGTACCCGTCAGCGTCGAGAGTATTCTGTACATTGAAAGTTTGAAGGATTACATCCGTGTGGTGACTCCCTCACAAAAACTGGTTAGTTACCATTCGCTGCAAGCCATTCTGGATAAGCTGACGGCTGCTCAGTTTGTGCGTATACATAAATCATATGTAGTACAAGTGACAAAAATTAATTCTATTGAAGGAAACATGGTTCATATCGCAAATGAAGTACTACCTATTGGCAGAAGCTTTCGAAGCGATCTACTGGCCAGGATTGAGGGAAAACGTTAAGTGTATAATGAAGCTAAATGACTAATTATCAGTCTGAAAGCTGGAAATTGCCATCAAAATGACTATTTTACGGAGCCGTTCAAAACTGCCTCGTCCGTACATTTTCCGCTTGATAATTTTGAGCCAGTTTACCGCACGGGCCCTTAGATTTGTTTTGTAAGATTATTCCAAGAAACTGGAGTAACGTGGATTACTCCGCTGGTACTGTCTGATGAAGGAAAACAACCTTTGATACGTTAATCGAGGCATTGCCAACCAGTTCGACTGCCAGTGCAATAAATTCCGACTTTTTTATTCTGTGAATATCTACGGCCTGTTTAACATACTCCTAATTCTTTAAAAATATCAAACTCAGATTACAGCCAAATAACCCGATTGCTCGGGCAGATAGTACTATTCTATAAATAAATAGTATTATGCTACACTTTCAGCCTTTTTTTTGCTATTTTGCCGAATAGAGGTATTGTAAGGCATATCAAACATTTTATCCGTGTTTGTAACCTAGGCAGACTTTGCAGGTAGTAAACATACATCCCTAAACCCAATTTTATGTGTCAGAACCACGGAGTAGCTTACATCAAACCCGGTGTGGTAGAAGTAAGAGAAATCGAATATCCTAAGCTGGCCCTGGGCAACCGGAAATGCGAGCACGGTGTTATTCTCAAAATTGTTTCCACCAATATCTGCGGTAGCGATCAGCACATGGTGCGGGGCCGGACCACCGCCCCCGAGGGGTTGATCCTGGGGCATGAGATCACAGGGCTCGTGATTGAATCAGGCCGCGATGTAGAGTTCATCAAAGAGGGCGACCTCGTCTCGGTTCCGTTCAATATTGCCTGTGGCCGGTGCCGGAATTGTAAAGCGGGGCAAACGGGTATCTGTCTGAACGTAAATCCGGCCCGGCCCGGAGCAGCTTACGGCTATGTGGATATGGGCGGCTGGGTAGGCGGACAAGCCGAATACGTAATGGTACCCTACGCCGACTTTAACCTGCTAAAATTCCCGGACAGCGATCAGGCCATGGCAAAAATCCGCGACCTTACTTTGTTGTCTGATATTTTCCCGACAGGTTTTCATGGTGCTGTCACGGCGGGCGTAGGCCCTGGAAGTATTGTTTACGTGGCAGGGGCCGGGCCGGTAGGGCTTGCCTGCGCGGCCTCGTGCCACTTGCTGGGGGCGGCTCTGGTGATTGTGGGCGATATGATAGACGAGCGCCTGGAACAAGCCCGGAGTTTTGGCTGTGAAACAATCGACCTTAAAAAAGAAGCTACCCTAGCCGAACAGATAGAGCAGATAGTCGGGGTTCCCGAAGTAGATTGCGCCGTTGATTGTGTGGGGTTTGAGGCCAAAGGACACGGGGTCGATAGCGATGTGGAGCAACCCGCTACCGTGCTGAACTCTATCATGGAGGTTACCCGGGCGGGTGGACAATTGGGCATTCCAGGACTGTACGTGACGGGCGATCCCGGCGCGGTAGATGAAGCTGCTAAGAAAGGAAGTCTGAGTATCCGCATCGGCCTGGGCTGGGCCAAGTCGCACTCTATCCATACGGGTCAGTGCCCGGTGATGAAGTACCACCGGCAGTTGATGAATGCCATCCTATACGATAAAATCAAAATAGCCGATGCCGTCAATGTGGAAGTCATCAGTCTTCAAAATTCGGTAAAAGGATACGCCGACTTTGATAAAGGCGCCGCCAAGAAGTTCGTGATCGATCCGCACGGCATGATTCCCGTTTAATTTTTCACAGGCAACTGGCGTCGTGCGGAGGTTTTTATATCTAGAACGAGGGCGCGGAAGAATTTTCTTCCGCGCCCTCGTTCCTTCTTAGATTACAATCGATTTCCCTTGTACGTGGTCTCCCGAAGGGAGAACTTGCTTTAACCGTAGTTGGATCGCAGTGGCATTGGCCATCCGACGCGGACGGTAAAGAATTACGCTAAGGATTTTTTTATCTCAGGCCTCAATCCATCAGTCGTAAACCGCTCATCTTGTTGGAAGGTATATCTATCTGCCTAGCCGATTGATATGCGCGAAGTGGGCGGGGGTGAGATGCTCAAACGGGCCCACCCGGCGATCATTTTCGTCAATCTCGTGGCCTGCAGTCTGATGCGCTTTGAGTACTTCCAGAGTATAAACCATGTTCCAAACGACGACCAGCTTAGTCAGAACGTTCAGGCTACCCACCGTTTCCTGCTTGCGTTGAAGGTGGCCATCCCCATCAAACCTATTTACGGTTGACTAAGCTGTTAACCTTTTACCTATAACTAAAACGATCGCGCATTTTCTACAAAAACTTCTTATATTTCAATCAGCAGAGGATTCTCAACACCATGTACCACGCTGATAACCATGACGCTACGCTTTTGGCTATTTCTTTGCTGTCTCTTGTCTACGAGAGACACTTCTTTGTTGGCTCAATCTGGTAATACCCAGGAAACGGTAAACCAACAACTTGAACGGGCTGAAAAACTCACTTCTTCCCAGCCCGAAAAAGCGTTAGTTGCCGCGAAAACTGCCCTTACGCTGGCCCAAAAAAACAAACTGACTTTATCAGAAGGAAAAGCCTATCAGCGGCTGGCTCGCATCTATGCCGAACGGGACGACTACGTCAGTGCCCTCAATGCGGCCAAAAATGGGCTTTCTATTTTCCATAAGTTGGGTGAGCAGCGCGACGTTTGCCGTATGTATATGGCAGTGGGCGTAATTAACCGCTACTTGAAACTGTATGATGCTAGTATCGGGGCTAACCTGCAAGCCCTGAAAATCGCAGAAGCACAGCAGGACACCACTCTGCTCGGGGCCATCTATGGCAATTTGGGAAACGTGTACTTCGATCAGAAAGACTACGACCGCTCCCTTCAATCTGGCCTGAAGGCACTGAATATACAAATGGCTCAGAGGGATAGTCAGGCAATAGGCAATACGTTTCATAACCTAGCGAGAATTTATCGCATTCGCCGGGAGTTCGGTAAAGCCCAGGAGTTTTACAACAAATCGCTGGCCATCGACCTGAAAAAAGGCAATCAACTAAACATCGGCGGCTCTTACCTAGATTTGGCGCTGCTTTACCGGGACATGGGCGATTTTCAGCAAGCCCTGCAGTATACGCAACGGACGCTGACCATTGCCAACCGAATCAAATCTAAAAGTCTTCAGCAACAGGCCCTAGCCAATTTACCCCTGATTTACGGCGTGTTGGGGAACCCTGAGAAAGCCGTGATTGCTCTAAAGCAATACGAAGAACTGAACGACAGTTTGCAATCAGCGGAGTTGTCTAGGCAGATAGCTGACTTACAGGCCAGCTATCAAGGTGAACAGAAAGACCGTGAACTTAGTTTGCAAAAACTTCGTCTGGAAGCTCAGCAGGCCTCACTAAGCCGACAGCGTACGCTGATCGTTTCATTAATTGCTTTCGTACTGCTGGGCGCACTGATTGGATATCTGCTTTTCAATCGGTACAAACTCCGGCAGCGCAACCTGAAGCTTTCGCTGGAAAATGAACAATACCAGCTTTCGCAAAGCCTTCAACGCCGACAAGACGTAGACGAAACAATCCACTACTTCGCCAGCTCACTTTACGGCAAAAATACGGTGGATGAAATTCTGTGGGATGTGGCTAAAAACTGCATCGCCCGGTTGGGCTTTGTCGATTGTGTGATCTATATGCTCAATGACGAACAAACTGCCTTGGTCCAAAAAGCCGCTTACGGCAATAAAAATCCAGAAGCCTATTCAATCCTTAACCCACTCGAGATACCTCTTGGGAAAGGCATTGTGGGGAGTGTAGCTCAAACGGGTAAGCCAGAAATCGTAACTGATACCACGCAGGACCCGCGCTACGTCGTTGACGACGAAGTGCGTCTGGCTGAATTAACGGTGCCACTCTTGCTCCAAAATAAAGTAATTGGGGTAATTGACTCTGAACATCCTGAAAAAGGTTTTTTTAAAGAGCATCATTTGGAAGCACTACAAACCATTGCGGCCATCTGTAGCAGCAAAATTGCTCAGGCTATAGCGGATGAGGAGGCTAAAAAAGCCAAAATTATGCAAATCGAAGCGGATCACATCAGGCAGTTAGACAGGGTCAAATCTCAGTTTTTTGCCAACATATCCCATGAGTTTCGGACCCCGCTTCAGTTAATTCTGGCACCGCTCCAGAAAAGGGGAGCCATCAGCCCAGAGGAAACTCATATGATGGAGCGCAACGCCAATCGACTGCTCCGGTTAGTAAATCAACTACTCGATCTGGCAAAAGCCGAAATGGGTATGCTTAAGCTGAACTACCAATGGGGCAATCTGATTGGCTTCCTTTATCAAACAGCCCGCTACTTTGAGCCAATGGCCGAAGCTAAGAAGATTCAGTATCAGATCCAGCTGCCAACGACTGAACCGTTAATGGCCTACGACCGTGACAAACTCGAAAAAATTGTATATAACCTATTGTCCAATGCCATCAAATTTACACCAGTGGGCGGTCAGGTCATACTACAGGTTGAGTTGGAACCCGAAACTGGCCTCCGGCTGGTCGTTCGCGACTCGGGCATCGGCATTCCCGAATCACACCAAGACCGCATCTTCGACCGCTTCTTTCAAATTGATTCCTCGCAAACACGCGCCTTCGGGGGGAGCGGCCTGGGACTGGCGCTGACCAAAGAACTGGTTGAACTTTACAAAGGATCGATTTATGTGGAGAGTCAGCCAGAATCAGGCAGTACCTTTGTGGTGTTGCTGCCGCTGGCTGTCGATACAACACAGCACGCAAGCAGAGTGGATAGGGTACCCCACGGCATAGGCATGACTGCGCCCGGCCAGTTGACAGAGGAAGAGCAGACCGACGTCAGCGGGGAAGACAAGCCAACCCTCCTGTTGGTAGAAGACCACCCCGAACTAAACAATTACCTCCGACAGCAACTCTCCGACCGATTCAGGGTCATGCAGGCCATGCGGGGTGATGAAGGTCTACAAATGGCCCGCTGGTTGGTTCCTGACCTGATTATTTCAGACGTAATGATGCCCGGGATGGACGGTTTTTCAATGACTCGTCACTTAAAAGAAGACGATCTGACCAGTCATATTCCGATTATCCTGTTAACGGCAAAAGACGACATCGATTCCCGGAAGGAAGGGTTTGAGGGTGGGGCTGAACAGTACTTAGCTAAGCCCTTTGCTTTAGACGAACTGATTGCTCGCATCAACAGCCTGCTCACCCAGCGCAATCTGCTGCGCAAAAAGTATAGCCGGGAAGTAATGTTGCAACCGACGAGCGCCCCCGTACGCGACCGGGAGGCCGAGTTTCTGGAAAAAATCATCCGCCTCATCGACGAACACATAACCGATGAGGCTTTCAGCGTAGAAACTCTTCAGCGTGAGTTGGGTATAAGCCGGATGCAACTGCACCGTAAACTGAAAGCACTGACCGACCAGTCGGCCTCTGATTTTATCCGCTACATCCGGCTGCAACGGGCCGCCGACCTCTTGCAACAGCCAGGCATCCAGATCGCTGAGGCTGCCTATCTGTCGGGATTCAACCATCTTTCCTATTTCTCAAAGTGTTTCAAGGATCAATTTGGAATGCTTCCCTCCGAATTTATCAGGCAAAAGGAAATAAATAAGTAAATTCTACAATTTCAAATCACTGATAATCAGATTGTTTCTCTCGGAGCATAGCGCATGTTACACCAGTGCTATGATATGGGAGATGAGTGTCAGCCCCATTGTGAGAACCTGCACTACCTTTACCGCCGTAAAATATTCGCTGAATTACCTAAAAGCAGTAGGCATCTCATTAGTAATTAACTAAAAACAAAGCCATGAAAAAGTCTCTTATTCATCTTACGCTGATAAGCTCGTTGACGACGCAAGCCTACGTTAAGCTGACAAAATCCGCAAAACCAAAGCTCCCAAAACTACTCTGGAGCAGCAGTTAGTACACTACATATCGTACCCCGATGCGCTCAGGGCTCACCTAAAGGCGGGCGTTGAGGCGATTCTATTTCGGGTGAACTTCCAACCCGTTTAAACCACCTTGGGTAGTGTATCGGACCGTAATAAAAACCTGATTCTACCTAACCATTTCCTAAAATGCAAACGATGTTTACCCAGAGCAGGGGTCTGCTCTGGGCTGGGCAAGCCATGTTTTCAATTCATTAATATTAAACCAATAATTTTCAAAATCATGCGTAAGTATTTCACAAACCTCTTAACAGCAGTTAGCGTAACCAGCTTTTTATTCAGCTCCAATCAACTGCTAGCCCAATGGCAGACTCAAAACGGTAACTTGTATGTCAATCCTCCGACCAAAGTCGGTATCGGTTTATCAAACCCCAATCGAAACTTAGACATTCACAGCACATCTGACACCTATCTGCGGGTTAGTTCACTAGGTGGGGTATCGCTCGGCAGCCTAAAGGCCAGTATCGAACTGAGGAGAACAGCCAACAATGGCACGACTAACACCTGGTCTATCAATAACGAAAACCACTTCCGCATTCGGCACGACGGCGATCTGATGTTTGCCTTGGATCCCCACGTAGCCCGGTTAGGTATCAACCTCGATAACCCAGTCGAATTCACCATCTACGGAAAAAACGTCACCAAATCGGGCAATTCAGTGTTAGACGGAGCCCTTCGCCTGCACTCGAAAGTGGGAAGTAATATCCACATGCTGGCCCTCGATGGCAACCAGATCGAAAGCAGTGACCCGCTGTACATCAACAACGATTCGGAACAGAACGTACACCTCGCCAACGGCGGGGGTAAAGTGAAAGTGGGCACAACCGACAACGAAGCCCGGCTAAGTATTGCATCGGAAAACGATATGCAGCTCAAGCTCATCAACCCCGGTGCCAATGGAGCCGCCTGGCGAATTGGGGTAGCTAACAGCAATTGGAGTGCAGGAGCGGGTAAGCTGGTGTTCTCCAAAACGAGCAGTTCAGACGAAGCGACGATGGTGATTACACCCGCCGGGAACGTAGGAATTGGCCTCACAACGCCTTCCAAAACCTTGCAGGTCAATGGAACCACCTCAACCAAAATACTCGAAATCACTGGCGGGTCAGACCTAGCCGAACATTTCGACATCGAAGCGGGCGAAACGCAACTGCCCGGCACAGTGGTCAGTATTGACCCCAACAAGCCTGGGCAGCTACGGGTGGCCAAACAAGCCTATGACAAAACGGTGGCTGGCATTGTGAGTGGAGCGGGCGACGTGCAGCCAGGTATGCTGATGGGGCAGGCGGGTACCCTTGCCAGCGGGCAGCACCCGGTGGCCCTCACGGGACGCGTTTATTGTCGGGTTGATGCACAGTACGGGGCCATCCGGCCAGGCGATTTGCTCACCACTTCGCCTACTCCAGGCCACGCCATGAAAGCAACCGACTTTGGGAAAGCCCAGGGGGCTATCCTTGGCAAAGCCATGACCTCATTGGAAACAGGCAGGGGCTTGGTGCTGGTGCTGGTTAGTCTTCAGTAAAATTTCCAAAAAACAGCAAAAAAATGAAAGCAATCAATCTTTTACTTATTGGTCTGGCCTGCCTGTTGAGCGTTTCAGCGGTGGCCCAAAAGCTGCTACCGTACTCGTTCCAGCATCAGGCCGATTCGTCCGACCACAAAACACTTCGGTTCCTGACGCAGGTAACGCAGCCAAACACGACCTTTCTTAGGCTGTATTTTACGGGTACTCAATTGAGCGAAGGCAGCTATCTGGTGCTGGAAGGTGCCGACGGTGCCCGGCAGGAACTCAGAAAGCAGGACCTCGAAAACTGGCACTACAGCTCGGCCTACTTCAACGGCCAATCGATCAATGTATCGCTTTTTGCCGCTCCCAGCGACCGCAACACGGTGCGCATTTCCGAAGTCAGGGTCACCGACCCGCAGGTCGGACAGGCGCGGAATGCCCAGCGTAGGGCAAAAACAGGCGGTACTACTGTCCAGACAACAAGTGCCACCTCGCCAGACCTTACCGAATATCCCTACTCCAAAGCAGTGGGGCGGTTTACCAACGGCAGCGATTCCTACGGAACGGGCTGGATTGCGCCCAACGGCGCCATTGTTACTTCCTACAAGGTCGCCTTTCAGGTAAACAGTGAAGGGTACGACGTAATTGAATTTAACATCCCCGCCTCCGATGGCGCCACCGTCCAACATCCCACCCCTCAGGACCAATACCCAGTAAAAGACTGGGACAAAAACGGATTTAAAACCTTTGCCTTTCATGGTGCCTCGGCCACCGAGGTCAACAGTGCAGGATGGGCCGTTCTGGAAGCGCTTCCGAACGGTACCGGACTGCGGCCAGGCGAACGCCAGCAGGAATATTTTCGCGTAGCAACCAACCCTAGCAATTACATCATCGACGCGATGGGCGATGTACCAGTCGATCTGTTTCACTACGGCAATGATGCCTATGATTTACTACAAGGGAAAACCACATACCGGACCCTGCGCCTGACCCAAACAGCCCTGTTGAAGCAAAATAGCTACCTGGGACTCCGTGACGGAGTCTCAACTGACCGTGACGTATTTGTGTTGTACAATATGCCTTTTTTTCTCCAAAGCCACGAAGGTGCTCCCGTTGCCTACGCGGGTTCAAACGTAGCCATTGGAGTACACGACGACATTCCAGAGGATAATCCCGCCTACGGCTTGGGCTTCCGGGACGACGGCTTCCGAAATGGCCTTGCCAGTTTCTTTTCCAACAATTCCGTGTACGTCGACCCCGAAGGCCTTTACGATCCTGGTACTGGGGAGATTCACAAACCGTTCCGTACCGAAAACAAAGCGGCCAGCGATGCCCCCGTCGGGGCGCAGGTGTACTTCGCCCGGGGCGATTACTACGGTCCATCCACTTTCAACCGGCCTATGACCCTGCGGGCACCCGTGGGCACGGTCAGGATGGGAGTGCCCTTTTCCTCGGCTCGCAAGGCTGCCGGGCCGACCATCTCACCGCAGTTGTTGGCGGAAGGGTCTTCTTCATCGTTCGTTCGGGAATCGGCGGAGGACCGCCAAGTAATGGCATCCCCCAATCCATTTAAGGAGCAGACCGAAATCAACTACCCCTTTGCGGTGGGAGGGCCCGTATCGGTGCACATATTCAACATGGCCGGCGTGCCCGTCGCTACGTTCACCCCGAATGACGCAGCATCGGGTCAAAAAGGGGTGCAATGGAACGGCACGGACCGGCACGGAATGCCAGTACCAGCTGGGTTATATTTAGTGAAGGTAAACTTTGGGAATCAGACCTATACGACCAAAGTGCTGAAAAACTAAGCGGTGCAGGAGGAGCCGTGCCTATGCGGCTCCTTTATGTCTTGCGATTCCAGAACCAAACTAACATAAATCCTTATATGCTATCACCATGAATGTTGAAGTCAAAAAATTGACAGGTGATGAAGTGGAGCCATTTATTGAACTGATTCACCTGTTCCGGGACGTTTTAGAAACCGACATGGTAACGAAGGCCCAGCCCGAACACTTGTGTCGCCTGTTGGCCCGTTCTGATTTTATTGTTTTCGTCGCCCGGTTTGCCAATCAGGTTATTGGTGGTCTAACTGCCTACATCTTACCTCAGTATCATTCGGAAAAGCCAGTGGTTTATCTGTATGACATTGCGGTTGGTACAACCTATCAGGGGCAGGGTGTTGGTACGAAATTACTAACGCAATTGATGAAATACTGCCGAAATCTGGGTATGGAGGAATTGTTTGTACAGGCAGATAGGGAAGACAGTCAGGCCATTGACTTTTACCGGGCAACTGGCGGTACGGCCATACAAGTCATTCAATTTACGTACCTATTGAATGAATAACTCAACCGAAGCAGCAAGACGGCAGAATTATTTCCAGTAGGAATAGAATGGGATGAAAATAAATTTGATTCATAACTTTTTGTATTCTTCAAATCACTAAACAATTACAAAATGAAAAGAATGATGAATAACTTAATTGCAGTTGTTATTTTGGGAACCGCTCTGGCGGGGGGAGCACTTGCTCAGTCTCCCTCGACAGGGTCATCCATAAAAACGGAGAAGGTGCAGATGGCGGTGGTCGAATTTACACCAGAACCAAACGCATCGGGGATGACGACCGAAGCCAAGCGGCAGCTTCAGGCCAGCATCGCGTTCCGACTTATGAAAACCAATCGGTTTCATGTCGTAGATGTAAGACACACGAGGGAGGCATCACAAGCCGATTTAGTGGCAGTGAACGGTGCTTCGACGGCGGCGGCAGTAAGGGTCGGCAAGCAGCTCGGTGTCAGTTATGTATTGACGGGCACCGTCGTCGAATACAACACGAAAGGCTCCGCCACACTCAAAACCCGGCTCGTTGAGGTCGCGACCGGAAAGGTCAAACACACTGACGAGCTGTCGCACCAAAGCCCGAAGGAAATGCGCACTGGCGGAGATGTTGAAATGAAAACTTACGTACTGCTGCCGATAACGCTAAGGCTGGCAGAGACGCTTACGGCAGAGATACTTTGACCCTTCGTATGTAGTCGGGTTTGTGGAGGATGGCTTCCGCAGCGATCGGGCACGGTTCTTTTCTGCCAAAACTGATTACCTTAATCCCGAATATCTATACAACCCGGCTACTGGCAAGATTCACAAGCCTTATCTCACTGTACAGCAGTCGGCCTGGCACTCACCCATAATTTTGATGTGTATTTCGTCCGAGGTATGTATTATATTATGGGTGCGGTCCTGCCGATGCTAATTTCAGGACGATACATCATGTCTTGTCCTGTACAAACAAACGCGGGTTTGATAATACTTTTTTGACTTGCTTTACCCAATACCCAAAAATAACCCAAAATAGACCGATTCCGTCAATAAAACTTGTATAGTGATCAAAGTATAATTAATTTTAAAAATCGTTGATTAAACCTATACAAATGCTGATCGGTTACGCCAGAGTCTCCACCAAAGACCAAAATTTAGAATTACAATGGGATGCCCTCACCAAAGCGGGCTGCGAAATGATCTTTCAGGAAAAAGCCTCGGGCATCAAAGCCGACCGACCTGAGTTGGAAAAGATGATGAGTCAACTTCGGAAAGGAGATGTGATTTGTATTTACAAGCTCGACAGGTTGGGTCGCTCCCTGAAAAATCTGCTGGAGCTGGTGGCTGAATTTGAAAAACGGGGAGTGGGTCTGCGCAGCCTGACCGACTCCATTGATACCACTACGCCTCAGGGGCGATTGGTGCTCAATATTTTTGCATCATTGGCCGAGTTTGAAAGAGACCTGATTCGGGAGCGAACCAAGGCGGGATTGGAAGCTGCCCGCGCCCGGGGGCGAAAGGGCGGACGACGCAGCGGGCTATCGGCCGAAGCGCAGAAAAAAGCGATGTTGGCCGAAATGTATTACAAAGAGGAAAAATTAGGCGTGGATGAAATTGCCAAAACGGTGGGCATTTCCAAAATGACGCTGTACAAATATCTGCGACTGCGGGGCGTAAAAATCAGTGCTTATGCTAGTAAAATTAACCCAGGCCCTAATCATCCGTAGTACCTCAATCCTTTTTATATGGCTTCTTTCACAAATGACGATTCAAGCCCTGAACAGGCTAAGATTGAACGCGTATTGAGACTGATCAGTTTACTTAAAGACCGTAAACGAACCGTTCCGCAATTGGCCCGGGCCGTCAATACTTCACCGCGCTCCCTGTATCGGTACCTAAAACTGTTGGAAAAAATAGGTTATCATCTGGAAAATGATGAGCAAAATCGCTACTGGATTTTTGAAGGAGAAAGTTCAAAAATAAACTTTACGGTAGAAGAAACGGCTTTACTCCGTCCTTTACTGGCGGGACTGAAGGTGTCCGGCCCGCTCTACGCCAGTATTGAGCGTAAGATTTACCTGACCTCCGAACTCGTGCCTCTGGCGTCGGAGCTGCTGGACCTGCGCCGGGCCCGGATCGTTTCGCAACTCAACGACGCTATCAAAGACAAACGCCGGGTGCGGCTATTGCGCTATCATTCTTCCAATTCAAACACTACCACCGACCGACTGGTGGAGCCACTGAGTTTTACCGACGATTTCTCCACCCTCAATGCCTACGAACCGGAAAGCCAAAAGGTAAAGACCTTCAAAGTGAGCCGGATGGAAGATTTGGAGGTGTTGGCAGAACTTCAGGAAAACGAGCTTCCCGGTCCCGAAGTGGATATTTTCGGGTGGACCGGGCCAGAACCGATCTTCGTGGAGTTGCAGCTTACTTCTACAGCCTATCAACTCCTGATGGAAGAATACCCCGCCGCCCGTCCTTTTGCGGGACGCACCTCATCGCCGCCGTTTGCGTTTCGGTTGGGTGTGGAAGTCCGTGATTTTACAGGAATCGGGCGATTTATTTTGGGCCTGCACCAAAACATCGCAGTCGTACAGCCCCAAGGGTTAAAGGACTACCTGAACGGGATTGTGGCGGGGATGCGGTTTTGAGTAAAATCCATTAAGTCGGTTTTACAGAAAGCCTTGTGTTTGCGATTTATCCGAGTAATTTTGCAATTATAATAAGAAAATTACTCGAATAATGATTGAAAGAAGCGCTAAATTTCACATAGAACAATCCCTTGATATATTCCCGGCCGTTGGAATCGTTGGAGCGAGGCAGGTGGGTAAAACGACCCTGGCAAAGGTCATTGGACAGGAAAGTCAAAAGGAAGTGATCTATTTGGATTTGGAAGACTTTCGTGACTACCAACGGATTGAGGTGGATCCTCTCCTGTTTTTTGAGCAACATCAGGACAAAACCATTATTATTGATGAAGTTCAACGAATGATGACGCTTTTCCCGATGCTGCGATCAGCGATAGACCGCTACCGGGTACCTGCCCGCTTTATCTTATTGGGTTCCGCTTCGCCAACCTTTTTAGCCAAAAGTACCGAAACTCTGGCAGGACGTATTGCGTATTGTGAACTGACCCCCGTCAGTTTCAGGGAAGCGGTTGCGTTTGGGAAAACCCTGGAGCAACATTGGACGAAAGGCGGTTTTCCAACGGCCCTGCTGCTTCCCAAAGATGAACAATGGCGACTCTGGCAATCAAATTTTTTAAAAACTTACGTCGATAGCGATTTACGGCTCTTAGGCTTAAATGCTCAGCCCTTGACCATCAGTCGGTTACTGCGGGTGCTTTCAACCGCCAATGGAAAAATGGTCTCTTATACCGATATTGCCAATGTGATGGATCTGGCTTTGCCTACGGTAAAGAATTACCTGGACTTTTTAGAAAACTCATTCATTATCCGAAGACTCTATCCCTACTTTACGAATCTGGGCAAGCGTTTGGTAAAGACTCCAAAGCTTTATTTCAGAGACAGCGGTATGCTGCATCAGTTACTCAATATCGGCAGTTATACGCAATTGTTGGATCATATTGAAAAAGGAGCTTCGTGGGAAGGCTACGTCATTGAGCAGATCACGAGTCAGCTTCATGAGAGTGCCATCCCGTATTTCTACCGAACGCAGCACGGGGCAGAATTGGATCTGGTAATTGAAATGAACAATCTGATTGTGGCCACCATCGAGATCAAGCTTTCCGACTCACCTTCTCTGAGCAAAGGTAACCATCAGGCGGTCGTCGATTTGAAATGTGCAAACAACTTTATTCTTACGTTTTCGGCGGGAGATTATGCGCTGAATTCGCTGTGGCACGTGTGCGACCTGAATACCATTTGGAAGCATTTGGACAAATTGGGGCTGTTGCACCATCCATAGTCTTCTTACAACACTGCCAATCACTATCACCTACGCCTTCAAACTCGACAAATCCACCCCTTTCAGAACGACCTTCACCAAATACTCCGTTTTGGCCTATGCTGATTCTTCGAGGGTGTCGAATTGACGGTCAAGGGGGTGTTTGGGGTGAGTATATGGTATGGGGTTTCATATCGAAATCATCTAATTCTAACCTGCTTTTGATTATTTTCAAGATATTTTCTATAAGCTCTTGATATTAAGCCTTATTCCGCATAGCTTTGTAAGGTTTTAAGACAATTTATCTATTTCAAAATTCAAATGAATTGAAACAGACAGTTTATTCTATGTAAAATTCTAATCCAACAAAATACGGATTGTAGAAAAAAGGCCAACTGCTAATACAAAAGCCTAGGAAACTTCGTAGCAGTTGGCCAACCATAACAAGTCAAAACACAAAAGTTATGAGACCCAAAAATACACAATTTTCAGGACAATCGGGAGAGATTGATTCTGAACCGCTTCTTCATTTTGCGCCCTTCTTTTGCAAAGATTGCATTCATAAGACCTTCGTCGACCGAGAAAATTGGTGCCACATCTGTAACCAACAATTAGAATAACCTATCGGTTACAACAAAGCTCTATCCGTTTGATAACTTTCCTGTATGTTTTTTTGGCTGTGTCATTAGTTGTCACTGAGAGTCACGATATTGCCCACGTTTTCAAAAACAAGTGAATATTCCATGAAAAAAATCGAATTCCCGTACTGCAATAATGTCTTTTTGGATAATGGCATTATTGGCCTATATAAATATCTTTTGAAAGATGAAAGCCTTGAGAAAGGGACTCACTTTGATTTGGAAGAAAAGCGTCTTTGGGTTGAGCACGATGCCCTTTTTGAATTGTTAGAACGCACTTATTACACAATGGGGCGTGAAGTGTATGATACCTATACTCAAAAGCAAGAGGACGAGAAAGGCAATCTATATTTTAGAGTCAATAATAAAATGGAAATGATTGGTGAACCAGTGTCATTTCCAAAAATGAACACCTATGGTTTTACTGAATTACTCACTAATAACGCACAGGGTGTTACCACCAAAGAAACTAACACATTAAAGTTTGCCGAAATCGAAAAGAAGTATCCGGCTTTATCAGTACAAATCAAAGACGAATTTGAGCAACGAAAAGTCAAGTTGTTGAGTAAAATATACCTTAATGAAAGATACACCAAACTCACACGGCTTGAAACACCTACCAAAGCCCATTTTGACGAAGGAAGCCAAACTTGCTACCTGACAGGGAACAAACGAAAAAAATTGGTAGATGCCCAAAATATATCACCATTCTTTTCGGGGCTTACCAATTTTAACTCTTTACTAAGCACCAACGACAAGAAAATTTGTTGGGAGGCACTTTATTTAAGTCGTTTTTCTGCGGTAACCAGTTTGTATCAATATCCTAACAAATTGCGGGATGCGCTAAATGTCTATTTCGTCTTTTCTAATAACTTGTTAAATCTTGATTTTTTGATTTCGCAACGTTTTATGAGCCTGATAAAAGATCAGGATTCACTAAAAATAAATGAGTATCTGGCCAATTTTCCGCGTAGTGAGGAAGATAAAAAGGACATCTATTTAGGTAAATCCAATGACTTTGTAGGGGTAAATGAAACACTGTTCTTCTTAATACACTGCCTCTATAAAGAAGTATTGCGTACAAAACCTCAAATAAATCAAAGTGAATTTAGGCGTACAATCCGTAATAAACCTGTCGGCTTAGTATCTATTCGGGCTGAGGCATTTGCATCTACAATGCGTCCAAAACAATTTGAGTACGTTACTCACTTCTCATTTGTAACCGAATTATTATATCACTTAGAAAAGGGGGGGGTAAACTGGCGAGATATTGTTCAAAGCCTCAAAATTCTAAAACCGTCGCTTGGTCAAAATAAAAACAGGTACGAATTGGAAAGACAATTCCGTGAACTTGTCTTGGGCAAAGTAATAAAAGCGAAAAGTATACTGGTAGATATGGAAGGCTTTTTTGATGATTGTTACGGCTATTTACTCGACTCACTCAACGACCCGTTGAAAGCAATAGGCTATAAACGATACAACGACCTTTTGGATTTTGTAACTCTATACGAACGTATCATAAACCATAAAATAATGACTGACAAAGAATTACAGGAAAAAGCCATTAAGCTCGGTGCACAAATCGGGCAAGGCATTCTAAGTTATGGGGAGACCCCCGAACGTAAAACAAACGCAAGGCAAGGGCGCAAATACATTATCTCCTTACGAAAAGCGAATCAATACGACCGTTTTCTACAGGAATTAGCACGTATCCAATCACGCTTTACTCTCAATTATAGCCGTGATTTTTTGGATAGTATTGACGAGGAACGTTTTCAATGGGTTCGTCAATTCGTCATTATCTCAGCACTCAATCAAATCAATGTGGAATTAAGTCCCAGAAAACAAGATTCAAACCAATCTACAAAATGAAAACTAATAGCCTCACAATCACATATTTAGCCAAAGTATCATTCGCCAGTCTCAACGGTGGTGACAAAGAAGTTGATAACATTAACACCATTAAAAAAGTAACGCTCGAAAACGGCGATCAACTTCCTTACATGTCAGCGCAGGCAGTACGCCGCGCCCTTCGTGACAAATTACAGGAATTAGGATGGTCTGTTTCTCCTGTCGGCGAAAGCAGTGAAGATAAAGGAGCTGCAAAAACAGCGGGTGAAGGAGGGAAGTTTATTGACGATGATCTTTTTGGATTCATGGACGCTGCAAAAGCTGGTACGTTTGTGCGTACCTCCCCCGTCAGAGTTGAAGCGCTACTGGCATTAAATAAGTTTCAGGAAGACCTTGATTTTGGTACTAACTACATGGCCAAAGATTCAGGAGGGAATCCTAATATTTTTGAAACAGAAATCCACTCAGGCATTTACCGTGGCACAATACTAATTGAACTTGACCGCGTTGGAGAGGAACTAAAAGGAGCAGGCAAAAAAGAGTTCTCAATCACGAACGAAGACAAAGCCACAAGAGTGAATGCGTTGATTGACGCCTTTCAAATGTTATGGAGCTCAGGGCGGCAATCTCGTTTTTTAGCTGACATTTCGCCCAAGTTTGTAGCCGCCGCCCTAATGAAATCTAAGAACCCTATCTTTTTAGAAACTCTAAAAATCAAACGTGACGGTCAAGTAGATATAGAAGCCCTGAAAAGTGTGACAAACGATTACGCTCCGTTTATTGACCAATCGGTATTTGCCACTCAGGAAGGAGTCTTTACCAAAAATGATGATACCGTAGTAAGTTTAGGTGAAGGATTTGCGACTATGAAAGGGTGGGTTAATTCATACTACGGTGTTTAAAATAATAAAACTATGCTTCATTGCGTAATCGAAATTCGGTCTGTAACAGCATCGTTTCGTAACCCTGAATTTCAAAATTTTCATAAATCATTTCGACTGCCTCCGCCAACTACCCTGATAGGTTTGGCGGGGGCTGCCCTCGGGTTAAGTCCTAAATCGGCTCAAGATTTTTTTGAAAAAGACTCTTTTCGAGCAGGAGTTAGAGGGATTGCAAGTGGTATGGCGCGTGATTTATGGAAATATGATACACTACCCGGACGAAGTGTAATTACTCGGGAGATTCTCATGGATACCCATTATTGGATTGTATTTGGATGCGAAAGTCAAGAAACAATTCATCAAATTAAGGCTGCTTTCGACAACCCTGTATTTGCCTTGACAATGGGTTCAAGTGATTCATTGGCAAAAATTGTAAAAACAGAACTGATTGAATCGGAATCAGAAAGCAATGAGTTGGAAAATGCCTTGGTAGAAGATGACATCATTCCGCTTGTTCTTGCACAGGCATTAAAGGGAGGAGAGTTTTCATTTGGAGTAAATGACTCAGATCCAATCGCCTATCAGTTACCGACAAGATTTGCTTACGAGTCTGATTACGGGGTTAGAAAGATTGCGGCTCGTAAACTTTTCTCATTTATCGGCCCCAAAGTAACATTTAAGGACGAAGTATTTAGAGGGGTTCATTTCGGAGATGTTTTCATTCCAACATTTACTTTATGAAAGACAATTTTTTACCTCATATTCTGGCTAAATCGAAGCCAGAAGATAACCCTGAAACGTTAGTTCAACACACAGATAAGCTAATCGACGCCTGGTCAGAACTACGGAAAAGATATGATTCAGTTTTAAATAAGGATGAACGTTTTTGGTTTGATAGCTTTATCGCTATCATCTTTCATGATTTCGGTAAACTATCACAAAATTTTCAGGAAGTTTTACGTAAAGCATTAAAGAGGAAAGCTTTATACAAGCTTGAACCACTCCGCCATGAGTTTTTATCGGGTATGTTATTAGCGTATCATACAGTAGTTGAGTTTAGAAAATGTCAGGATTTACAACCCAATTATTCGCAATTATTTGCCGTACTAACACATCATAAGAATTTCACTACTTCTCTTTTTGATGGAGATAAGTTCGTTAAATGGACAATTCATCAAGCAGATTTTGAAGAGTTTATAGAGTATGCAAAGGCACGAATTACGGAGCATTTCACCAATCAGGGAGTTTATTTACAAGACATTAGCTATGCTTGGAGAATTCTAAGTGAAAATCAGGAAAACCTCGAATTACAGTACAGCGATAAAGATGATATTGTAGAGGAAACAACTTTTGGATTCAAAAATTCGGGAGGATACGAACATAGATTTGATTATATTCTCCACAAATCCATATTAGTAGCTTCTGACTGGTCAGCATCGGGGCATCGTAATTTAGAAGAACCTTTATCCTATACTCATCAAAATATCTTCGATAAAGTTAAAACAAGAGTTGGTGAGCGTTTTAAAGGTTTCCGGCAGTTTCAAAATATAAGTTCTCAAACAAAGGGAAATGTTTTGGCAATTGCTCCTACTGGAAGTGGCAAAACAGAAGCTTCGTTACTCTGGGCAGCCGACCGCCATCATGATTTTCAGAGAATTGTTTATTTACTTCCCACACGAGTAACCGCCAATGCGCTTTATAAGCGTATGGATAACTATTTTGGCAAGGCATCAAATGGAAAGGATGATTATGTCGCAGTAGTTCACTCCTCAGCCAAGCTGTTTAGGCAAGAGTTAGATGAAAAATATGACGATTTTAGCTATTTGAGAGAATCCTCTTTTTTTAAATCTGTTACAGTTGGCACGGTTGACCAAATGCTTACTCAAGGCTTTAACGTTGGTTGGTGGGAACTCAAAACGTTTCATTTATTTCGGGCAAAGGTTATTATTGATGAAGTCCATGCGTATGCCCCTTATACGCTGGGTCTTATCATTTCAAGTATCCAATACTTGCGAAAAAACTTCCAAACCGAGTTTTACATTATGACGGCTACGATGCCGAGTCAATTGCGAGATTTATTAACAGAAGCCTTGGGAGGCAAAGAAAATGTTACATTAATCCCTGATAATGAGCTGCTTAATAAAAAAGGAAGAAATGAGTTTCGCATTTTAGACAAATCAGTTACCATTGATACATTAAAGCCTGAAATAGAGGAACGTCTTAAAAAAGGGAAAAAAATACTTTTGGTTGCAAACACGGTTGATGAAGCCATTCGATTGTATGATGCTTATAAAGGTTTTGATAGACTCTGTTACCACTCTCGCTACATTGTAAAACATCGAACCGAAAAAGAAAGACTTATTGAGCAATATGAAACCGATAAAGAAGGGGAAGGTTTCTTATTAATTGCAACTCAAGTAGTTGAAGTGTCTTTAGATATTGATTATGACTATCTCTACACAGAAAATGCACCGATTGATGCTATTATACAAAGAGCAGGACGTATTAACAGAAAACGTGATGAATCAAAAGAAACAGAAATAATTGTCTTTTGGCATCGGGAAGTGAGTGAAAAAATTTATGAAGATGCTGAAATCCCTCTTAAAGTTTTAGAAACAACGTATAACAAATTACGTGAACGAGTAGAACAAAAAAAACGGCTTTCCGAACAGGATTTGATTGATTTGGTTGAAAAAGTATATTGTAATTGGAAAATTGAGACTCATCCGAGTTACCAAAAAGGTCTAAAAAAACACGAGGAAATCATTAAAAACTTCTGTGCTTACGTAATGGATTTCGACGAAGACAAAGAAAATGTATTGACCCGCGAAGGATTGGATACTGTAACAATAATTCCTTGGTGTTTTAAGGACATGCTTAAAGATGCCAATTCAAAAGAAAAGTCAAAGTACGAGGTTTCAATCCAAAAAAAGGTGTATCAAATAGTTCGGGGAAAAGTAAAACGTTTTACCGATAATGATGGCTTCGAATATCTTAACGTACCTTATTCATTTAAAAAAGGAGTTAGTTTTAGTAAAAAGGAAATAGAAGCATTGAATCCAAAAGGTGAAGACAAATTAGCCTTCTGTTTTTAAAATATTGATTTATGACCCTCCCCCTCACCACCGTCACTTTCCCCGAAATACCCCTTCGTACGCGGGATGCGCATAAGCTGCGCGGGTATTTTGGCGATTTTTTTAAGGAACATTCGCCGCTGCTGCACAATCACTATGAAGACGGCAGTTTGCGGTATGCTTATCCGTTGGTGCAGTACAAAGTGCTCAATCGCGTGCCTACGCTCGTGGGCTTGGGCGAAGGAGCGCAGTTATTGGTGGAGTTGTTTCTGAGAATTAGGGCGTTGGACATTGACGGGCGTAAGATAGAAGTGCTGTCCAAACACATTGACCACCAACAGGCCGCCGTGGAAGTGGGCAGTGCACTGGTGAAGTACCGTTTTGAAACGCTTTGGATGCCTTTGAATCAGGAAAACCACCGCGAGTACCTTAGCGCCGACGATAAAACCCGACAGGAATTGCTGCAACGGATCCTGCAAAACAACATTTTGGCGTTTTTGAAAGGGGCGGGGGCGTATCAGCCCGATCTGCCGCGCCTGATGCTCCTGCTCAACGTACAGGCCCAAACCACCACCCAGTTTAAAAACCAAACCATGTTGGCTTTTACGGGTGATTTTGTGGTCAACGCCACGTTGCCCAACGGAATCGGGTTAGGGAAATCAGTGGCCCGAGGATTTGGCAGTATTGTGAGGCAGTAGCATTTTTACGATTTGTTAAGATAAGAATTGAAACTATGGAACTCAAACGGATTAAAAACGACGCCGAATACGGGACCATGATGGAGTGGATTAATGAGCAATTTGATAATAAACCGGCTCTCGACAGTCCTCAGGGTGACTTTCTGCAAGTGGCTTTATTGTCGGTAAAAGCCTACGAAGACGCTCATTATCAAATACCAGGTTCTGCTTAATTAACTACCTATGCACCTGCACATCAACACTTACGGTACGTATGTCCACGTAAAGGACGATATGTTTGAGATTCGCAAAAAGGCAGAAAACGGCGAACTGGAGAAAAAGCATTTTTCGGCCAACAAGGTTGAAGGAATCATTTTGGCGACGGGCTCGGCGCTGAGTACCGACGCCATTAAGCTGGCTATGATGCACAACGTAGATATATTGTTCATTGAGCAAAACGGCGAGCCTATCGGGCGGGTTTGGCACGCCAAGCTAGGCAGCACAACCAAGATCCGCAAGCGACAACTGGAGGCGAGTTTGGACAATGTAGGTGTTAAATGGACCAAAACGTGGCTCTTGACAAAATTAGACAATCAGCTCAATTTTATCAAAGACCTGAAAAAACATCGACCGCAACATGCTGATTTTCTTAACGATAAAATTACGCGTATCGAAGCACTATCGGTGTCTATTTCATCATTGGAAGCCCGCAAGGTGTCGGAAATCGCCGATACGTTGCGCGGTCTGGAAGGAACGGCGGGGCGATTGTATTTTGAGACGTTAAGCTACGTTTTTCCCAAAGAATATGCTTTCAACGGTCGCAGTTCACGCCCCGCCAAAGATGCGTTCAACGCGTTTTTGAACTATGCTTACGGGATTTTGTACGGAAAAATTGAAAAGGCGCTGATCGTGGCGGGCGTTGACCCGTATGTGGGCTTCATGCACCGCGATGATTACAACCAACTCAGTATGGTCTTTGATTTTATCGAACCCTACCGTGCCTTTGCCGACGAGGTGGTGTTTCGGTTGTTTTCGGCCAAAAAAGTGAATAAATCGCACGTGGACGAACTCCAAAACGGCATGAGTCTTAACAAAACGGGCAAAGAGTTGTTGGTATTGGCGTTTACGAAATTCATGGACGACGACCCCATCAAACACAAAGGCTGCAACCTGGTCCGCAGCCACGTCATTCAGGCCGACGCGCACAGCTTCGCCAATGCTTTGATAGCATAAGGCTGTTTAGATACCTCCTAACGTCGGTATGACAAAATTAATACTATGATCATCTGGGTTTTATACGATATTGAGAAGGATAAAAGCCGCACTAAGGTCTCCAAGCTTTGTGAGCAGGCGGGGTTGTATCGGGTGCAGTATTCCTGCTTTTTGGGCACGCTCACGGCCAACGAAAAAGACACACTACGGCTGCAAATTGAGGCGTTGATCGATGAAGAAAAAGACAAGGTCTATATTTTTCCGATGAGTAAAGATGAATTACGCAACACCGACCTGCTTGGGCAGGCCTTTGACAAAGACTTAGTTACAGACCAAATAAGAGCCTTATTTTTCTGATGACACTCACCCCTTCTCACATTATTGAGTATCTTTACTGTCCGAGGTTTACCTACTTCGAATACGTGTTGGCCATTCCGCAGTACGAAGAAAAAAATTACAAAGTAATGCGCGGACGGGAGTTGCATGATTTGAAACTAGAGCAAAATAAAGACTACCTGCGGCGGCGTATCGGAGCGGTAAGTAAACACATTGATCAGTACCTAACGAATGACATTATACGCGGACGGGTTGACGAGGTGTTGGGATTATCGAATGGGACAATGGTGCCGTTAGATTATAAATTTGCCGAGTACAAAGACCGGGTATATGAGACTTATCGCACGCAGTTGTATTGTTATGCGTGGCTGATTGAGGAGAATTTTGGCCACAAAGTGGAGAAAGGCTTTTTGGTCTACACCCGAAGCCGAAATAAACTGATTGAAGTACCGATTACGGAAGAGAACAAGCAGGAAGTAAAAGACACGGCAAAGGCGATTGGACGCATCATTGAGGATAATTTTTTTCCAAAAGCCACAAAATACAAAGCGCGGTGTGTAGGTTGTACATACCGAAACATGTGTATTCGGTAAGGGATTCGGGGGAGTTTCCGAGCGGCAATTTATTTTCATGAGCAAAAAAACAGGCATTAACTGATTTACAATGAGCAGGTTATGTTTACGGAAAGAGGCAGAAAATACCGCTCAAAAAGGTTCTTTGACGTATTGTTTTGCAAAAAGGGAGCTGAAGCAAAATACATCTACTATATTTGTAATCAAGCCGTTAGCGCACCAGACGGCTTTCAGAGCACATTCCAGCAGAATAAGGATTGAAACTAGAGCAGACGTCTGCAACGGGCTATGCTCAGACAATCTTTCAGAGCACATTCCAGCAGAATAAGGATTGAAACTCAGGAAAAAGTTTCGGGTAAAAAGGCCGAGAATAGCTTTCAGAGCACATTCCAGCAGAATAAGGATTGAAACTCCATTCATCCACCTGCTTGCCCACATCGGGCTTATCTTTCAGAGCACATTCCAGCAGAATAAGGATTGAAACTAAATCAAAGTTTTCAGGCACTAAAGAACGCTCAACTTTCAGAGCACATTCCAGCAGAATAAGGATTGAAACTAGCCCTCAGCACGAGGGCTTTTTTTTGTACGCCAACTTTCAGAGCACATTCCAGCAGAATAAGGATTGAAACTTGGTCTTGTCAAAAGCGGCCCGGTTTGCGTTGTAACTTTCAGAGCACATTCCAGCAGAATAAGGATTGAAACTGTCAGATTTACCGTTGATGGTACCGCAACAAATACCTTTCAGAGCACATTCCAGCAGAATAAGGATTGAAACACGCTGATATTGTATGGGGGTTGGTTCTTCAGGACTTCTTTCAGAGCACATTCCAGCAGAATAAGGATTGAAACTCAACCCTATAAAAATCAATAAAATGTTTCAAGGTAGACTTTCAGAGCACATTCCAGCAGAATAAGGATTGAAACCCCATCCTGTAGCGGTTCTCAACTGAAAATTTGAAGCTTTCAGAGCACATTCCAGCAGAATAAGGATTGAAACCTAAGCTGACATGGAACAACGGGGCAGTAGATTGGACTTTCAGAGCACATTCCAGCAGAATAAGGATTGAAACACGTTTTCCCAGAAATGATTCTTAGCCGCGACAGGTCTCTTTCAGAGCACATTCCAGCAGAATAAGGATTGAAACAAGGGTACGGACGCATAAAAGATATGAAAGCCCTCAGCTTTCAGAGCACATTCCAGCAGAATAAGGATTGAAACTGGCATGGTTGATGTATGATCGTACGTATTTCAGAACATCTTTCAGAGCACATTCCAGCAGAATAAGGATTGAAACCGGCATTGGTTGCAACTCTATCTTCTCCCGTAGCGATCTTTCAGAGCACATTCCAGCAGAATAAGGATTGAAACATACAATTAAGGAAAATGTGGGCCTTACTGATGACCAGCTTTCAGAGCACATTCCAGCAGAATAAGGATTGAAACTACGATTGAACGGCTTGAAAATACCCTGCTTTTGTACTTTCAGAGCACATTCCAGCAGAATAAGGATTGAAACGGTTTTCCGTTCTGAACTTGTAAAAATTAAGGTTCCCCTTTCAGAGCACATTCCAGCAGAATAAGGATTGAAACGCATTGACCCAAGCGTGTTCAAACTTCAAATTTCCAACTTTCAGAGCACATTCCAGCAGAATAAGGATTGAAACTCCGACATCGTGCCTAAAATCGTAGCCTGAAAAGTACCTTTCAGAGCACATTCCAGCAGAATAAGGATTGAAACTACTTCCTGATACGCTCAATGATAAAAAGAGCCGCCTTTCAGAGCACATTCCAGCAGAATAAGGATTGAAACCGCCTGTTACTAAGCAAATTGACTACATCTGCTTTTGCTTTCAGAGCACATTCCAGCAGAATAAGGATTGAAACCGTGGTTTCTGATTTTAACCTTACAATCCTCGCCGCTCTTTCAGAGCACATTCCAGCAGAATAAGGATTGAAACCGCACTAGCTCGTAATACTTGATAATCGCCTCAAATCTTTCAGAGCACATTCCAGCAGAATAAGGATTGAAACAGGGAAATCAGGCGTTGGCAATGCTCACCAATCAACCTTTCAGAGCACATTCCAGCAGAATAAGGATTGAAACTTTAAAATGGGAGTTGATAGAGGTCTTTTGAAAAACTTTCAGAGCACATTCCAGCAGAATAAGGATTGAAACATGGTTCGCCCAACACTTCAAATATCTTTCTTAGTCTTTCAGAGCACATTCCAGCAGAATAAGGATTGAAACCGGTAGTGAATCAGGCCCACCAGAAACGGAAACGCAACCTTTCAGAGCACATTCCAGCAGAATAAGGATTGAAACAAACTCGTTTGCCGTTGTTGGGGTTGGCGTTGTTGGCTTTCAGAGCACATTCCAGCAGAATAAGGATTGAAACTATCCACACATGGAGCAAGGGCAAGAAATAAAAATACTTTCAGAGCACATTCCAGCAGAATAAGGATTGAAACACCCTTGCGGATGGTTCAGCCTATGCAAACGCCTTGCTTTCAGAGCACATTCCAGCAGAATAAGGATTGAAACACATAATCCAAGCTATCTAAATGCTTATTCCAAATTCTTTCAGAGCACATTCCAGCAGAATAAGGATTGAAACCTGCTTGGTGGGCTTTTGTTCACTTGTGCAGTAGCAGCTTTCAGAGCACATTCCAGCAGAATAAGGATTGAAACTTCCAAGAGACTTGCGCCTTCTTAAATCGTCCCGGACTTTCAGAGCACATTCCAGCAGAATAAGGATTGAAACTTGGTTCTTTGGGCGGGTATTTCTACTTTTTGCCGCGTCTTTCAGAGCACATTCCAGCAGAATAAGGATTGAAACAGCAAGCCGGGTAACCTAACCCGACAATTAGCGTCTATGTCTTTCAGAGCACATTCCAGCAGAATAAGGATTGAAACCTAATGTACACGGGCAAGGGGTTAGTGCCCGAATAGCTTTCAGAGCACATTCCAGCAGAATAAGGATTGAAACTAGTTTTTCAATTCGGCCAGCTTGCTCGCAATCTTCACTTTCAGAGCACATTCCAGCAGAATAAGGATTGAAACAACGAATTTTCATGAATCTTGGTAAGCAACCTTACTGTAAATTCCTATGAAAGTGGTTCATCGTCACATTTGGTGAAAGTCGGGGTTTGGGTCGTAATTTTGAAGAATGGACTCTTCCTTCCTTTTGCCTTCCGAGCTCGACTTAGAATTACTTGATTACGAACTTTACCCTGACCGGATTGATTTGCAGGTGATAAGCACAGCCTCTTCTACCTGCTGTCCTGTTTGCGGGCATCTTAGCCACAAAATTCATAGCTGCTACCATCGAATCATTCATGATTTGCCCGCCAGTGGCCGAAGAGTTCGATTACAGCTGCAGGTTAGGAAATATTTTTGTAAAAATACCGACTGCCCGCGCCTGATATTCACTGAAAGATTTGTCACCGGTTTAGCCAGTTATGCCCGTCGATTTGACCGTTTGAATCAGGTACTCACCGGGATGGGGCTGGAATCAGGAGGGAATCCTTCTACCCGTCAAGCCCGGTATTTCTCCGTTAAGGTAAGTGCCTCCACTGTTTTGAGACTTATCAAAAAATGCAATATGCCTTCTATAACTGCACCTAAAATCATTGGCGTTGATGACTGCCGGGCCGCCGTCGCGGGCGTTTAAAAAGGGGTGCAAATATGGGACCGTTATCGTTGATTTGGAAACACATCGAGTGATTGATTTATTGCCTGATTGAGAAGTCAAGACCTTATCTACATGGCTGTTAGAGCATCCAAGCATTGCAATTGTCAGCAGGGATCGTTCAAATACGTACGCCGCTGCCATTACAGAAGCCTGTCCACAGGCAGAACAGATTGCCGACCGATGGCATATTCTGAAAAACCTCTCGGAAACTGTTGAGCGATTTTTAGATACTCTACGGGGAGAAATTAAAGAAACCGCGCTCAAATTAAGCCAACAACAGCAGCAAAATTCTGTTAATGAGGAGATTACTGCTGACAAGTCGGAAACTCCTCCTATAGAATCTCAACTGCAAAAACCTGTTTTTGTCGGAAAGTATCAGGATAACATGCGGGTCGCCGCACCGTTTGAAAGTCAAAGAATTACAATCGAAGGGATATAGTATTAGAAAGATAGCAGTTACTCTAAAAATGTCTCGCAGGACGGTGGCAAAATATTGGAATCGGATAGAGTTTGTCCCCAAAGCTTCTCGTAAACGAAGTAATATTCTTGATTTTGAGAACTATCTGCAACAGCGTTGGCAGGAAGGGCAGCAGTCGGCCAAAGCATTGTATGAAGAAATTAGCGATAAAGGATTCACCTATTCTCAAGCTACAGTCTATAACATGGTAAGAAAGTACCCCAAATCGGTCTTGGAACCACTGCCGGCGTCGGTAAAAGCAACCTACTATTCTTCCAAACAATTGAGTATTTGGTTAGGGATGTATCAGAATGATTGGGAAGATTATATGCCTATTGAATTTTTAAGGAAATTATTGGAAGAAAACCCGCTTATCAAAGCCGTCAGAGAAATTGCTTTAGAATTCAGGCAACTCATGAAGGCAAAGCAAGGGAATCAACTTCAGGATTGGTGCAATAAAGCTTTAGATTCTGGAGTGGAAGCGCTGAAAGGATTTGTCAGGGGAGTTAAACAGGATTTTAAAGCCATTTTTCAAGCCTTCACCTCCGAATGGAGCAACGGACAGGTCGAAGGACAAGTAAATCGGCTCAAAAATATCAAGCGTCAAATGTATGGAAGGGCGAGTTTTGAGCTGCTCCGCAAAAGAGTCATAATGATGGGAATCCCCGACTTTCACCAAATGTGATGATGAACCATTTTCACGCCATTTTACACTAAGTCCCCGCCCTTAATCGTACCTCAGTGGAATTGAAATATTTCTCCTACTTCAGCGCCCGTTTTGCGGTCTATCACTCTTAATCGTACCTCAGTGGAATTGAAATGTAATAGAAAACTCTATCAATCCCCGCCCTCTGACCCTTAATCGTACCTCAGTGGAATTGAAATCGCAGTTCTATTCAGCCGCCGAAGATAAGCTGATTGACCCTTAATCGTACCTCAGTGGAATTGAAATGATATGTCACCGATGGCTACAAACGTGCTGAAACGGCCCTTAATCGTACCTCAGTGGAATTGAAATAACGCATCTGCATGAACTTAGCCCAATCATCCATAGTCCCTTAATCGTACCTCAGTGGAATTGAAATAGCGGTAACACTCTGCAAGCAATGTTACAGGCCGATCCTTAATCGTACCTCTTTAAGTCTGTATCTGGCCAAGCTCCTTCTCCAAAAACTCCAAAATAGAGCAAACAATAATGTCTTCATCTTTTACATATTGCTCTCCCTCAGGTATGATAATATATTTAAAATCAGGTGCTAAATCTTTTATGGTTTCGTGGAAGCCCTTTGATACTTTCGGAGAAGAGGAATACTTTATCTCAATACAGGCTTTTTTGCCGTTAGGGCTGATTAATACTAAATCTGCTTCCGCTCCTGAGTGTGTCCTGTAAAAGTAAAACTCCCACTCTTTGCCTGTTACACGTCGAATTTGCTCAATTACATATCCTTCCCAGGAATGTCCCAAAATCATGTGTCCCAACAAGTCATAATGGCTATTTATACGCAACAGCTTATGCAATATTCCTGAATCTCTTATGTAAACTTTCGGAGCTTTAATGAGTCTTTTGCCGATATTGATATAATAGGGCTCCAATCGAGAAGTAATAAACCCGCCTTCCAGTAGGTCTAAATATTTTTTTACTGTGTTATGGCTCACACCAATAGACCTGCCAAAATCACTCATATTTAATATACCCCCTTGGGTAGTGGCTAACATTGAAAGTAACCTTGAAAGCGTTTTGGGGGCCACATCAAACCCCAAAATAGTCAAATCCCGATAAACAAAGGTTTCTATATACTCAGTTAACCAAGTACCTGTAAAAAAGCTTTTTGGCTTGAGTAAAGGCTCAGGATAACCACCGTAAAACCAATGATCATCTAATGAGATGCCGTTTTTGGTAACTTCTGTTAAGGTGAATGGGGCTAATTCCACAGAGGCTACGCGTCCCGCTAAAGACTCAGCGGAATTTTTTAAAAGCATAGGAGAGGCAGAACCCAAAATAATAAATCTTGCAGGAATTCTATATTCATCAACTAAAGCCCGGATAAGCGAAAATAGCTTTGGTTTTAGCTGAATTTCATCAATGATGACACATTTATCCAACTGACTCTTTAAAAATCGTTCAGCATTTTCCAATCGGTCACTATCGCTATCTTTCTGTAAATCAAGGTAAATGGATTCCTTTTTTAATTTAGTTTGGATGAGTTTTACTAAGGTAGTTTTTCCTACTTGCCTTGGTCCAATAATTGAGACTACGGGAAAGTGCTCAAGTAGATTAAGTAAATAATTTGTTTGCTGTCTTTCTATCATTTTGCAATATTAACATTGAAATCTGTAAATGCCAATTACAATTTTCAATGTTAATATTGTTTTTAGAAGCTTAAAGGGTAAGCCTTATTCAAACCTCGTAGCCCTCAATCAAGCGGCTATGGCTTCCCGCTCCGCGTCCATCCACACCCGCCAAGCCCTATGGGTTGAATGAAGGCTACTCTCGTTACACTACGGCCCCGTACCAAACCAAAGCAACGGCATATTGGTTTTCTTTCTGGTGTCAGAAACCCAAAAAGCCGTTGATTCAGACGTTTAGAAACAATGAAGGAGGGTATTAGCCTTTTCTAAGGTTGTTTGTGGCACATGAGTACCTCAAGGCTACCACGTTTTTTATCCTTAATAGTTTTTTTAACGGACCGTGTAGCCCACCCCTATACACACAGCAGCCCATTTTGACTATGTTATTGATCAATAGTTTCATTTTTTATTCGAAGTGTATTATAAAAACGGAATAATAACGATATAAATTCAAAAATATAATATTGTATATTAATCCATTTCCTCCTTCTATCTACCTCTTTCCAGTGCTTCCGCCCGCTTTACAAGCTGTTCCGCTTCAACAAATCGTTCGGGATAGAGCTGCCCTGCCGTTGCAATCATAAAACCAGCTACTGCTGGATTCTTTATATTTTCCTCAAACCCTAGACTGGGTTTATAATACGTTTTAAACAATCCTACACTAAACTTATCAATGAGTGCTTGCTTAATTTCTTGATTCTGAACTAATTCAGCTAACACTTCTAATCTCATGTTATGAGCTTGTATCTTCAATGAATTTACCTGCTCGTTGAGCGTCTTTTCTTGTTGCTGTTTCTCTTGTTGCTGCATGCGTTTACGCTCCTGCTCTGTTTTCTGTTCTTGTGCAACTTCAAATAGACTTGACGTTTTTACCATTTGGTTGATGTAGCCTCCGATATTTTTTATCTCTTTTCCTACCTTAACTTCACTTAATACGTGATCAATCCCTAATGTAATTTGCTCAATTGGAAACTCGTTGAACCATTGCCTCACAGTAGCTTTTGCAATTTTATATTTTCTGACCTTCTGAAAGACGTTCTCTATTTCATTTAGCTGAACACCCTTAACATTTATTACTTCGGCAGTTTCAAAACTGATGGGCTCCTTTTCCCCATCCTCTCCCACTACTACCCTACCGTCTGACTTTTTCAGAATATTGTGCTGTTGCTTCTTAATCTTTATTTCATTTTGCCGCTGTGCTTCTTTCTCGACAACATGGAAAATAATGGCAGATACTGACCTCCCCGCTTTTTCTTCCTCTATTTTCAGTACTGATAAGTCCGTATATTTTTCAATATCGCTTAAGGTTCTTCGTATCACTTGCTGTTTAAAACTACCATAAAGCCCATACTCTCCTTCTTCTATCGCCAGGATTTGTCTTAATCTTTCGATAGGGTATTTTACTTTATAATTACCAAGCCTTTGTTGGTGTTTTAAAACCATGTATAGTTTTACTGAATATGGGCTTGAAATATCCTGAATATTCCTGATATCTATGGTCAGATATTCTTTTTTGAGTTGGAGTAAATAAGGTTTCAGCTTAGGGCTGAACTGTAACAGAATATGATTTTTATTGATTTCGCTGACTGGTTCACTGGTTTCTGTAATTAAATTGATCGTTGTTTTGTACTCCTCCCCGTTCTTCATCTCATAAATCACAAACTTCCTATCTAAAAGCTTATGGGCTGCATCCCTGACCAGTTCATAATATCTCCCGTCTTTCTTCAATGAAAAAAGCTTGATAATATCCTGAACCCTCAATTCATAGGTTGTAAAATCTTCATCTTCCGGTAAAACCATCGTAAGCATCGTAGCAAAAACCCTGAATTCATGAATATCCATTTTAGACGTAGCTTCCACTAAGCCAGACTTTCCCCCTTGAATTCTGATCGTATATCTCTCCTGTAAATCCTGTTTTCTTCTTTTGGGAAGTTCTTTCTTTGCCATACTATAAAAACGAATGATAAAAAAGGTACCAGCGTATAGTCTAAAAAACCAATTGTGCCGCCAAATATAAGAATAATATTTTTTTCTTATAGTTATATTTAAGAATCGTGATATTTCTTATAGTTAGGTGTGATATTTCTTATATTAAAGTGTGATATTTCTTATAGTTGGTGTGATATTTCTTATAATTAGGTGTGATATTTCTTATAGTTTTTCTTGTAAGAATCTGAAAATGAAACACTTATGAAGTGTCTAAATAATAAAAAAGAATAAAAATAATAAAAAACAACAAAAGAGAAAAAAGCTGTTGTTGTATATAAAATCTTCTTTTTTTCTTAAAAAGAACCCCTAGCAGCAAAAGAGGTAAAGAGCATTTAAAAAGTGTGATATTGCTTATAATTTAAAGTAAAATCCTGTTGAAGGAGCATTTTTTTAAATTTAAGTTTTGCCAAAAGTGTGATTTTTCTTATAGTTAGACAAAAAAAGTCGTTTAATATGTTTAAATAAAATCTCTTGATTATCAGTATATTATAAATATTATACCTCTAAAAGTGTGATTTTTCTTATGATTGAAGAAGGGAGATTCCTATTTACCGATTTTTTAAAGTCAGAGTTTCCAAAAGTGTGATTTTTCTTATAGTTGCGCTGAAAATGCAGGTGTATAAGCTTGAAAAGAAATTGCAGCGATTCTCATTTTAGCGTTTTTTATAATCAATTGTATATCAGTATATTAACTCCGAAAAAACACTAAAAGTGTGATTTTTCTTATAGTCTTCAAGATCTATTTCTTCAGAAATACACTTGAATCGAATATATATGAAACCCAACTACTGATTTATTGTCATAGACATGTTTTTCATTAGGGTTTTACTGAAATAAACTTTTATTTAGTACTTGCTTTAATACTATATTTAGTATTAAATTTGATACTCAAATAGAATATAACTTTTTAATAAACAAATGATTATAACTGTAGGTGGTATTAAAGGAGGTAGCGGAAAAACGACTGTGGCTACTAATTTGGCGATTTATATCAGTCAACGGGGAGGAGATGTATTGTTAGTTGATGCAGACGATCAAGAAACTGCCACAGACTTTACAGCATGGCGAGAAGAAACCAAAATGGGAGAAGTTGGGTATACTGCCGTTAAGCTGACCGGTGACCAAGTAAGAACTCAGGTAGCAAAACTTAAAAGCAAATATCAATACGTGGTCATTGATACAGGTGGTCGTGATACTACCAGCCAGCGGGCTGCATTATTTATATCTGACATTTACCTGTTACCTTTTAATCCACGTAGTTTTGATGTGTGGACAGTCGGAAAAGTGGAAAAACTGATCATGGAAATCAGGGCTGTAAGGCCTGCTGAACTTTTAGCTTTTTCGTTTATCAACCGAGCGGATGCCAGAGGGAGTGATAATAACGATGCCGCTGAATTATTAGCACAATCTGAAGTAATGGAATACCTTGAAATGCCACTGGGTAACCGAAAAGCTTTTTCCCATGCCGCAGCAAAAGGCTTAGGTGTGACCGAACTTTTACCAGTCGATGAAAAGGCAGTTAATGAGCTTACATCGTTGTTTAATAAAGTATTATCCCATACAAATGCTTTAATTTAATATAAATATACATACTAAAAATAATATGTATTTTAGTACTAAAATGTTTTAATTATGGCAGTATCAGCGCCTCCAAAAAAGAAAGTACCTGAAACTCCTCCTGTTGTTTCAGAAGAAGAGATTACCAAAGTAATTAATAAAGGGGGGAGCCCTGTCAATAAGTTGGCAAAAACGAGGACGCGGGATAAAACCAAACCCATTAGAGCGATTGCGGTTTCTTTGACTAGTGAAGAAATAGATTCAATTATATCGCTCAGAAATCAACGCCCCAGCCCCAGCCGAACTAAGAAAATACCCATTTCATTGCATGATTGGATTCTGGAAGCAGTACAAGAAAAAATTGAAAGAGAAAGAAAAAAGTATCAAATGTAATATTTATTTCAATATCAATTTTAATATTAAATTTAGTATTAAAATTGATATTGAAATAACATAAAAATTTGTTAATCAACACATTATAAGAATAGAATCTTGGATTCTGCGGCCCTCGTATCCAAATTAGTGCTGGCAAGTTGTGCCTTCAACCCATTGTATTCAAGAAGTTCAATATGAATGCCTTTTTGAGGGTATTCTCGTTTGATAATAAAGCCATATTACTACTTTCGTAGAGGTGAGAAGCTGGGTGGGTTATCAGCTAAAGAACAATGAATTTAGCTTTGGTGAGTGCAAGTCCTCTGCTTTCATATTAATTCAATAGAGAGCCTGGAAAATCACAAACCCAGGTTAAAGGATTGTAATGCGGGTTTGTGAGAAAAAAACATAAATCTACATCCTTCAATGAATACTTGTGACCCAAAAGTATTACATTAATTCCTTGATTAACAAGGTGTACTTAATCAGGTTTTAAATTTACTTTAACACATTTTGATCAGTGTAGTGGTTAATTTGGGTGTAATAAACCCAGTGCCTATTTATACATTTAATGATTTGGCAAAACCAGGTTAACCTTCGGATAACACTAAATGCTCACTTTTGCAGCGTAGTACAACCGCACTTAATTAGTGAAAATAGTAATCACCATCGTTAGCGCCATGGCTGTTTTGTTTTTAGGAACGGCAGACATGGAAGTAAAAATCGTTGCATCAACCACCATTGACTCTTTAGGTGCCTGTCAGGGAGTCAGTTATCTACTAGGAAAGGTCTATCTCTACGGTGACCGTGAAGTGGGGATGATTCGTACCTATGCGCTCAATTCCAATCAGCTTATTTATACCGGGCAGGAAATCAAGCTTACCCAAAACGGTCAAGATGTCATCAATCATCCCACAGGTATCGCTCACAATGGGTCCAAACACACATTTGTCGGAAACAGTATTCGTCTCAATCCAGAAGGAACGCAGTGGAAAGCAGTGATTTATGCCGTTGATTGGGAAGGGTTACAACGCACCAAAACACTCGATGGAAATTTGCTCAACGTGATTGAAGACGATATATGTATTCAGGGAACACGTCCTGAATACGTACAATACGAAGGCAAATGGTACGTAGCCACGGCAGATTATGGCCCAAAATCCAACGAAGTTCGTCTCTATGACCCCCAAATCCTCAGTAAAGCCAAAAAGACAAGCGAAGCAGGCGTGTTATTCAAAAAGTTTAGCTGCTCGGCTTGGGTTCAAAACCTGCACTGGATTCCGTCTAAGGGCATTTTGGTATTGATTCAAAACCAAATCGAAGGTCGCAAATGGCGATTTACGTTTATCGATTTGAAAAAATCCGTTGCATCGGGGCAACAACAAGTATTGAACGTAGTAGATATTGATAAATCCGACGAGTTGGAAGGTTTTACGCTTCTAGAGGGCTCTTCAACGGGGATGGCCGTTACTTCTTCGCGCCATCAGAATGTGCATTTGGTAACGGTAAAATAACAAAAGGCGTATTTGCCGGCGCCCTTTTCGGCAAACCAATTAAACACCTAATTTATTAGTGATGAACATCTACAAAACACCAACCAAAAGTTGGATGTGCTTTTGCATTTTGTTTTTGGGATTGACCTTTCTGCATCAATTCCCTGCATCAGCCACCAAGCTCCAACAGGCAATCAAAGTAACAGGGATCATTACCGACGAGGCAAATCAACCGTTGCCAGGCGTAAGCATTGTGGAAAAACAAACCCGCAAGGGAACGGTATCTGACGAGCAAGGAAAGTTTTCTCTTGACGTATCAACAGAAGCGGTATTGGTCATTTCGTCGGTCGGATTTGTCCCTCAGGAAGTGGTTATTAATGGTCAAACGTCCTTGACTATTAAACTCAAAGAAGATATAAATATGCTCAATGAGGTGGTAGCAGTGGGTTATCAAATCCTGCGTAAAAGCGACGTAACGGGGGCGATCTCAAACGTAAAAGCCCGCGAATTGAACCTCGCAGCTCCAACGCTCGGACAGGCATTGGTAGGAAAACTGGCTGGGGTGCAAGTGTCGCAGGTAAGTGGTGCTCCCTATGTTAGCACCAAAATCAGGGTGCGCGGGATTGGGTCCATTAATGCTAGCTCAGACCCGTTGTACGTCATTGACGGTTTTCCTGCTGGAAACGATGTTTTCATCAACCCCAACGACATCGAAAGCATTGACATTCTGAAAGATGCGGCTTCGGCAGCCATTTATGGTTCACGCGCTTCGGGCGGGGTCGTCATTATCACTACCAAACGCGGCAAAGAGGGTAATGGTAAAATGGAATATGACTATCAATATGGTGTACATCAATTGGCAAAGAAAGTAAAATTGCTTAATTCAGAGCAGTTTGCACAATTATTGATTGACGCCCGCAACAATACCTACCGCGATTTGTACGAAAATTCAGGGAAGACATGGAACAACTCTATGTACTCAGATGATAACGCTACACGAGTCTCTAAAGTAGGTAATGCCAGCGCTGTGAGCATTCCAACGGATATTTACGACTTTGCCAATCAGAAGTTGATTGCGCCTAAATACAATACAGATTGGCAAAATGAATTGTACCGTAATGCACCCGTGAGTCGCCACAATCTGACGTTTTCGGGCGGTAACAAAGGCGGACGCTATTTGGTAAGTTTGGGGTATCAAAATCAACAGGGAATCATCGTCGCTACCAAACAGGAACGGCTGAATTTTAGGGTGAATGTTGACGGAGACCTGACCGAGAAACTCAAAGTAGGGGCAAGTATTTTTGTCACTTCCACCAACGGACGTGAAGTACAAGAAGGCCGTTTTAATCAAGGAGTTGTATTAGGTGCGTTGATCTATCCGCCTACTTTCAGAGCATACGACGACAATGGCGTGTTATTGAAAAATCAGGTAGCCGCCCAACAGCCAACGTTTGGCTATCAGACCGTTGAAAATCCCGTGGCTTTGGCGTTGGAAACCAATATCAACCGTCGCGGATTGCGGGCTAATTACAACGGAAATCTTACTTATGAACTTTTGCCAGGACTGTCGGCCAAAGCTAATATCGGTTTGCAAACGTACAACGAGAAATACGAGTACTATTTGCCCACGAGCCTGAGCAGTGGCAACAATCCGCCGTATTCTACGCAATCTTACGCTGCGGCCAGAGCCACCGCCCAAACACTGGCAACTACCAACCTTTTGGGGGAGTTTACGGCCAACTATACCAAGCAATTCGGCGAACATGGTATTAATTTATTAGCGGGCTATACCGCTCAAAAATACAACAGCGACCTGATTAGTGTGTCGGCGCAAGGATTTCAGAATGACCTGATTCAAGAAATTACAGCCAAAGGCGCTGACCCAGCCAATTTTTTCTTGAATGGTGGAACTGGCAAAGTAGAAGAAACGCTGTTGTCGTACTTGGCACGGGCCGAATACCGTTTCGCGAGTCGCTATTACATCACGGCGGCTTTCCGTCGTGACGGATCTTCTCGTTTCGGACCCTTGAACCGTTGGGGGGCTTTCCCATCCGTATCGGCTGGGTGGAATATTTCCGAAGAATCATTCTATAACAATATGTTAGGGGAAGCTTCAACGCTCAAACTGCGGGCAAGCTGGGGTTTGACGGGTAATTATAACATCGGTAATTACAATTATCTGCAAACCATGGCTAACCCAAGCGGAACTGTTTTCGGCAACGGAACCATTAATACGGCCGTTTGGGCGGGGCCCATCAAAGATCAACGTTTGGGTTGGGAATCTACTTCACAATACAATGTAGGACTTGATGTTGGATTATTGCGCAATCGGCTTTCATTCATTTTTAATGCCTATCTCAGTAATTCATATAATTTGCTATTCAATCAACCGGTATCGGCCATTTCAGGAACTTCCACCATCCTGACCAACCTGCGCGATTCAAAAGTGCAGAACAAAGGCGTCGAGTTGCAGATAGACGGCCGATTGGTTTCGACCAAAGAATTTAAGTTGAACCTGAGCGGAAATATTTCGTTCAACCGCAACAAAGTCCTCAACATGGGAGGTGCCAATACCATCATTACCAACGGTGCCGAGCGCTCTTACCTGACCCACATTACCCAAGAAGGGCAGCCCATCGGAATGTTCTACGGATTCAAAGTGATTGGAATGGTGCGGGAAAAAGACATGGAAAATATTGCGGTTGATAACGCCAACTACAACGCTTCTAAGCAGTCATTCCCAGCGGGTTACGTGTTAAAAGGACCTGCACGTTCAACCGCTTCGAGCAATCCGCTCCGCCCTGGTGATTTGATTTTTGAAGATGTAAACAAAGATGGGGTCGTGAATGATGCCGACAAACAGGTCATTGGTACGCCTTATCCTAAGTTTACCTACGGCTTTTCGCTCAATGCAAGTTACCGCGATTTTGATTTAGGGGCAGCGTTCAACGGCGTATATGGCAATCAGGTATTAGACGGACAGGATTATTATGTCTATAATATGGAAGCCTCAGGTAATCAATATGTTGACGTAATCAATCGGTATCGTTCAGAAGCCGAACCAGGCAATGGACTTGTATACCGCGCAGCTCGTGGAGGTACCCAAAGCAACAGCACTCGTCTGTCAACATTCTATTTGCAGAGCGGCTCTTTCTTCCGTTGTACCAACCTTTCGTTGGGTTATAATTTACCGACAAAATGGCTTGGTAAATGGAAAGTGGAAGGACTGCGCGTGTATGCCAACGTCAATAACGCTTTTACAATGACGAAGTACAAAGGCTACAATCCTGAAGTAGATTACAATGGCGGAGCCAACCTAACGCCTGGGGTAGATTATGGTATGTATCCATTGGCACGTGCCTACAACATTGGGGCAAAATTGACTTTCTAGCACACGTTTGATTCAACCGAAATTAATTATGAAAACTATACGTAACAGCATTCTTTGTCTTTGCCTAACGCTCGGAGCGATGTCATGCAATGACAATTTTTTGGTAGAAACTGACCCCAATTCGGTGGCTACCTCCAATTATTTTAAAAATGAAAATGACGTTTTATTAGCGGTTAACGGCGCGTATCAAGCCCTGCGCAACAACAACGGCCTTGCCGAAGGAAGTATGTTGTATTCAGAAGAACGCTCCGACAATACGGGCAGAAACGACAATCAATCCAACGCAGGTGAGCCGTTTCAGTTCAACGATTTCTCGTTGCTGCCGAGCAATACCTACCTAAAAACCCACTGGTTGGCGTTGTACCAAATCATCACGCGGACCAACTTAGTGTTGGATGGGATTGAGAAAGTAACGTTTTCAAACGCCACCACTAAAGCACAATACCAGGCAGAAGCCAAGTTTATTCGGGCATTGGTGTACTTCCATTTGGTACGTAAATGGGGCGATGTGCCGTTGGTGATCAAGCCTTTAAGCTCAAGTGATGAGGTAAAAGCCAACACCGCCCGGGAGAAAAAAGACAAAGTATATGCACAGATTGTAGCTGACCTGACCGACGTGGTCAATAGTTCATTGCCTGACCACCAGCCTGTTGCTAATAAAGGACGCGTGTCTAAAGTTGCAGGGATGGCACTTTTGGGGCAGGTATACTTGACGATGGCCACCACTTTGGATGCCGCCAACCGTACAACTAACCTCAATCAGGCAAAGACTTACCTGACTGGTGCGTATGAGAAACGTACTTTCGGCCTGTTGAAAGAAATTGCCTATACCGATGTGTTTGATGTTGCCAAAAAATCAACGAATCCTGAAATTATCTTTCAAATCGTGTATAAGCAGGGAGACATTAATTATGCCTCAAACATCGCCGTAAGCACTCAGGCGCAGGGAGAAAATATCAATTCCTTGCGAACCACTACTGGAACTGGAGGTAACGTAACCCCTGATTTAGTAAAAGAATACGAAGAGGGTGATTTACGTAAAGATTTTTCCATTAAATACGCCAATGCGGCCAACGTAAAAGATTATTTTATTACCAAATATCGCGATGTAAGCGCTGCGGCAGGAGCCAATGGATACGGCGGAAATGATTGGATTTTAATGCGTTACGCCGACGTAATTTTAATGTTAGCGGAAGTGAATCTGTATTTGGGTAATGATGCGGCCGCTATCGGCTTTCTGAATCAGGTACGCGAGCGGGCGAAGATGCCTTTGTATGAAGTAGCGAAAGAGGCCCCCGCTTACAAAGCCAAGTTCCCTACGCTTAAAATGGCCATTTTGCACGAGCGCCGCATCGAACTGGCGTTCGAAAACCACCGTTGGTTCGACTTGCTGCGCTTTTTTACACCTGCTGAGTTAGTAACTTACATGGGCACCAAGTTACAAGCGGATTTTGGCGCGGCCAAGATTTCTAATTTTGGTCTCAAAGACTATTACTATCCCATTCCGTTCGATGAGTTCAAGCTTGACCCCGTAAAAATGTACCAAAATGAAGGGTACTAGTGAATCAGTTTTATAGCATCAAGGAGAGTTAGTTTAAAAAACGGCAACCATTTCAGTATGGTTGCCGTTTTTGTATAAACACGTATTGAAGTTATCTGTTTGAGTGGAGGTACAATAGAAAAGTTTTATAAGTATTAAGCTATAGGGGTAGCATCTTCGTTCTTTTTCGAAACTTTAGCTACCTTCTTGACTTTTTTTTCTTGGGACACTTTCTTAGCAGCTTTTAATACCTTTTTTTCGGCTTTCTTTTCTACCTTGTCTTTCTCTTTGGCTTCTTTCTGTTTAATTTTCACAATCCTCTTCGCCAACTTTTCAGAGGTTTTATTGACCGCTTTTTTTATTTTTTTGGAAGTTGCCTCCTCTATCATTACATCAGCAATTTTTTTTGCAATTTCGCTCGCTTGAGCCTTTATTTTTGATTTCATTTTGGGTTGAATAATTAGAAAAATGTACAATTAAAAAAATTCACAAATAGATAGGTATTTTTTTTATAAAACAATGGCCTAATGTTGTATTTGTGTTAAGTTTTTCATTGGAAAGGCGACAAAAAACTGGAACAACAGACTGTAAAAAACAACGCTTTTTCTTTATTTTCCACCATCGGCTCAAAGTGATTATGACGGTAACTTAACGTTATTTATACTATTGATAATCAATTACTTTATATTAAATTTTTCTTTATGTAACATAATAATTTATTGACTTTCCCTTAACATAATATAGGAGGTCAAAACCCTACATTCGCAGAATTAAACCATCCCTCTGCGATGAAACTACTTTATCTGTATTCGGACTCAGATTTTACCCCTTGGCGCGAAAATATCAATGCTGCCACCATTGCTTCCCTCATTCAAGCAACCCCTGATAATGTCCAAACTTTTGTAACACATTTTGTGGGCTTCACCGCCGAGTTTGCCGATTTTTTACGTCAGTTTGACCTTATTTTCAACGTATGTTATGGGTATGGTGTAGCTGATCAAGTAGAGGTGGTTCGTTGGCTTGACTGGCATGGGATTAAACACACCGCAAGCTCTTATTCGACCCAACTTTTGGCCATGGATAAGGCCCTTTTACCAGACATGTGTATGCAAGTAGGAGTAAATACCCCTCGTATTTTATTGCCTAACGAATTGTTTGAATTTTCTTCTACTACAACCTTTATTGCCAAGCATCGCTACGGTAGCCTACACCGTAACATGCTATTTTTTAAAAAAGATAACATTCCTAGTCAGCAATTAAACAGCTTAGAATCCTACATTATTCAGCCTTATATTGAAGGCCGTGAGTTTACAGTTGCGGTAATTCCTGATAAAAATGGACTAAACCCTGAATGCCTTCCGCCATTAGAAATTATCCCTAACGATGGTAGAGCTATCTATGTAGCAGGTCAAAACTACGGACCTACCTACAAAGATTTTCAGCCCCAATTGGATGAACATCTTTATGACATGATGACAGAAGGAGTGTTAGAACTACATAAACTTTTGGAAATCAAAGGAATGTCACGTACAGATATTCGAATAGCTAATGACGAGGTCTATATACTTGACATTAATACAATGCCAAACTTAGACCCTCAACGTAGCTACTTGCCTGCCCTCGCCAATCATCATAGAATACAACTAAGGGAGTTGATTGAACGAACCATAAAAAGCGCATTGATTTGGTACGAGCGGCAGTTGGTGCAACAGCCCGACTGAATACATTAATCAATATACCCGCCAATGTAGTTTTTGAGTTGTTCCTGAACAGGGTTTTGAAAAATAACCAAGGTTTCTTCATAAATAAGATGCAAAAAGTGTCAAGTTGTTCATTATCAAAATTTTAGTTTGTTGATTATAAGTTTCAAAAACATAACAAACACTTAAAATCCTGATAATATACAACCTATAACTTCATCGTAGTTTTGCAGATGGGTTATCCCCAATAAAAAAGTCGCAGCCGCTGGAACGGCTACGACTTGAATTGTCTTCAGCTTTCTTTCAAGTCACTAAAAACGTCGTTAAATTATGAAAAAAAATCTACTTCAAAGTGGATTACTTCTTCTGTTTGGTTGGTTTATTACACTGAGTACGTTAGCTCAGTCCAACATAGTTACGGGTAAGATTACTTCCGTAACCGGAGAAGCCATTCCAGGTGTAAACGTCCTCGTCAAAGGGACAAACACGGGTACTACTACGGATGCAAATGGTGTTTACAAAATCAATTCTGTTTCCAACACTTCTCTGCTTACCTTCTCCGCCATTGGTTTCGTATTGCAAGAAATAAAAGTTGGCAACCGCAGCACCATAGATATTGTGTTGCAGGAAGACACCAAAATGCTCAGTGAGGTGGTTGTTACGGCCTTGGGCATCAAACGTGAAGAAAAATCGCTGGGATTTGCGGCACAAACCATCAACGCCAACGCCGTGGTAGATGCCAAATCCAACAACTGGGTAAATACCCTTTCGGGAAAAGTAGCGGGCCTCAACATTCAAGGGGTTGGCGGTGGACCAATGGGTTCGTCGAGAATTACGCTACGCGGAGAATCGTCGCTCAATTTGGAAAACAACCAAGCCCTTATCGTCGTGGATGGTGTACCCATCAGCAGCAAAATCACGAGTACAGGATTCAATTCACACCTTTCGGCAGACAGCCCGATTGACTACGGTTCTACCGTTTCTGACTTAAATCCCGATGATATTGAAAAAGTAACGGTGTTGAAAGGCCCAGGTGCTACGGCACTTTACGGAAGCCGGGCGGCGGGCGGAGCGCTCATCATTACCACCAAAACAGGGGCACGAAAAGACCGGGGAATTGGAGTAACATTCAATACCAATTTTAATATTGAGCAGGTCAACCGCTGGCCTGATTATCAATTTGAATACGGAGAGGGGCGTACCGATGCGTATTATTCTTATTTAAACAGTGCTGACGGTATCAACACAAGCACCACAGCAGCGGCAGGTCGGGCGTGGGGGCCCAAATTTAACGGACAATCGTACTTTCAATATAATCCCGACGCGCCCGATGGCCGACCTACCGAACGCACACCCTGGGTGCCGCATAAAGACTATATTTCGGGCTATTTCCAAACGGGTCGCACCTTTTCAAACAGCCTTTCACTCGAAGGCGGTACCGAAAAAGGCTCGGCGCGGTTTTCGTTTACGCACCTCAAAAACGAGTGGATTGTTCCTAATACGGGTTTTGAGCGCATCAACGCGGCTTTATCGGTAAATCAGCAGTTGTCGAGCAAGCTGAAAATCATGGGGAAAGCCAATTACACCAATAAACGAAGCGATAACCTGCCAGCAGCAGGCTACAACAATCAATCATTGATGTATTTTGTGATTATTGGTCCTGCACCTAATGTCAAACCTGAATGGTACAAACCCTACTGGCAGCCAGGTTTAGAAGGAATACAGCAACGCAATCCGTTCAATCCAGGTCCCGACAATCCTTATTTGGATATGTACGAGATGTTGAACAAATTGAATAAACACGGGCTAATCGGGACAATTTCAGCCAATTATGAGCTTTCAAAAAAACTGGAATTGATGGTGAGGACGGGCGTAGATATGTCGTTTGAATACCGATCACAGCAACGCCCCTTCAGCATGACCAAGTACCCGCGAGGAATGTTCAGAGAGCAAAACGTTTTCAGTTATGAATTGAACACTGACTTTTTGCTGACGTACAAAGATAATTTTACCAACAAAA
>NZ_CP030853.1 GCF_003325355.1 Runella rosea | reverse complement strand
GTAGGGACTAAAACAACGAAAAACAGATTGTATGAAAAGCAAAAAGGTGTGGCTCATCACTGGTGCAGGCCGTGGGATGGGAGTCGATATTGCTAAGGCAGCTCTGGCCGCAGGTCATCAGGTTGTCGCTACTGGTCGCAATACGGATAAAGTAGCGAATGCTCTGGGAGAATTCGAGAATCTATTGGTGGTAAAGCTAGACATTACCAGCTCTGCCGATGCTGCCGCCGCCGTAAAAGCTGGCGTTGAGCGATTTGGCGCTATTAATGTACTAGTCAATAATGCCGCTAGCTTTTATGCTGGGTATTTTGAGGAACTGACACCCGAGCAGATCGAGCAGCAGTTAGCAACGAGCCTATTGGGGCCTATGAATGTTACCCGTGCCGTTTTGCCAGTCATGCGCAGACAGCGTTCAGGACAAATTATCTCAATTTCGTCAAGTGCGGGTCTTTCAGGCTTCGAGTTTGGCAGTGCCTATGCCGCCTCAAAATTTGGCCTGGAGGGCTGGATGCAATCCTTGCAGGCAGAAGTAGAACCGTTTGGCATAGATACCATTGTAGTGAATCCGGGCTTTTTCCGCACTGAGCTTCTTACAGAGGAGTCGACCCATTATGCCGAGCAGTCCATTGAGGATTACGCCGAGCGCCGAGCGCAGCTAATGCAATTTTGGAAAGGATATAATGGTCAGCAGTCAGGTGATCCAGCTAAGCTAGCTCAAGCATTGATTACGATTTCAGAGCAGGAAAAGCCCCCTCATCGCTTCGTTGCTGGAGCCGATGCGATTGGCGGGGTAGAGCAGGTAGTGGCGGTGCTTCAGCAGCAGATTAATGCTCACCGAGAATTATCAACTTCCCTAGCATACGGAGATTCGTAAAAGAATTTTCCAGTAAAAGTGCCGATTTAAACCTTAGTTTATTTCGGTACTTCTAACCTGTTCTGGATATTTTACTCTTCTATTCCTGTGCTTCTGCAGCATAAGCATTTATGCTATTTGTACTCATTTCATTGATTGTTTTAACTCGTGATTATTCCTCTTCCAATTCAAATGTAACCTTTACATTACCAGTGCCGAGTGCCGCCACAAGCCCTGTTATATCATCTATTTTTCCAATCTTGGTATAGCTATAAGACGTTGAAAATGACTTATAAAAAAGCACCAACGTGCTTGAGCTATACAACATCAAATCACCAGATTGAATAGAAGATGGTACTGATGAATTTGTGGGAAGAGTTTTAGGAAAATCGAAAAACTTCTCGTTATTATTGAGCTCTTTCATGTCAATAGTCAGTGGCAACATCGCCTTAAAAGCTTTTGAGGTGGGGTTATCTAAAAGGGTTATTGTGAAGGTACTTGTTCCAATTTTAACCCTTACCTTATTGCTATTTGCTGAATTATTATTTTGATTATCAGTCATTTCTTCTTGATTTTTTAATAATAAACTTTCATTGTTGCAAGAAGCTAAACAAGCAATCATTGACAGTGTGAAAGAGAGGGTCAGCCATAATTGTTTCATATTGATTTAGTTGGTTAATAGTGCGAATATTTTTCATTTGAGCTTGTTATTGTACGTTTTTAAAGTTTCTGGAAAAGTTATAGGCGACCATTATATTCCACATGAAATCCTGATTATTAGGTACATTTGATTGGAAAGTTTGATTAATGGTGGAGTGCAGCGAAAACGGCAATTTTTTATGGGATAAAATACCCGTAGCGGAGAAATAATCGCCTCGGTAGCCGTCAGTGTGTAAGAAAAAGACCATTGGAATAAACTGAAATCTACTATATTCACTCAGTTTTATATTCGAGATACTAGTGGCCAAGAATAAAACCCGGGTAAGTTGAGGGCCATTTTTTTGCAATGCATTTCCTTGGAGGTAGGTCGCACTCACGTTCCAATTGGTGGTAATTTGATAGTTAGGCACAACCTCAAATGCCAAAAACCTCAACAGTTCGGTTATTTCTGTCGTTTTTCCGTTGTCGGTTACGTTGCGACGAATGAGCGTAAAGGCAGGATGACCGCCAACTCTCAAACTGAATTTCTTTTGTTCAATCAATCGATACCTAAACCAGAAAATCAATCCGCCTTTGCTCGCATCTGGAACGAGGCGTATATCGGGGTCAAAACTGAACCGTTTTTTTCGCCAATAAAAATTCATGATGGCGGCAGGGCTATTTAATGAGAATGTTGGAACGATAGAGAACCCGTTGTTGGTGAGGCCTACTGAACCCGAAAAACTTGAAACGGTTTGGGTACTATCGACAGACTGCCCAAAGCCCCTTTGCAGTATTAAAACAAAAAGCAGTAATAATAAAATAATAGTACTTAAGTGCTTCATTGATAGGTGGTTGTTTTGCAAAATTCAATCCACTGCAAAAGTAATTTGCACCTATATAATTGCCTTTATACATTTTACGGTTTTACTTACCACTTTTACAGTTGCCGCTACGGTTCATGGTTTTGGTTTGTAAATTTGACCTAAAACAGAGCAGATGGAAATATACGATACCATTAAAAAGTACAACGAGACATTTAACCACAAAACGTTGCACCCGCTTATCAGTTTGGTTGATTTGAACAAGTCGAACCCACTGAAAAGAAACAAGTTTACGCTGGGTTTTTATGCTATTGTCATTAAAGAAACTCGGTGTGGAGATTTGCGTTACGGCAATAAATATTATGACTATGCCGAAGGTACCATGGTGTTTTTTGGGCCTGGGCAGATAATTACGAATGAACCCGAGGGGGAGCTACATCAACCCTATGGCACAGCCCTTATATTTCATCCTGACCTCATTAAAGGCACGAGTTTGGGAAAGCAGATTCATGAATATTCGTTTTTTAGCTATCAATCCAACGAGGCATTGCATCTTTCTGAGAAAGAGAAAGAAATTGTGAGTACTTGTTTTGGAAATGTAGGCTCTGAAATTAGTCAAAATATTGACCGACACAGTAAAAAGCTGATTGTAGCAAACCTTGAATTGCTTTTGAAGTATTGTTCTCGTTTCTATGACCGCCAGTTTATTACCCGTGAAAATGCCCATCACGGAATGATAGAACAGTTTGAGGGATTGTTAAACGAATATATTTTTGGGAAAAAACTTAAAATGGAGGGTCTGCCCGCCGTTTCTTACTTTGCCGAACAATTGCACCTTTCACCCAACTACTTCGGCGATTTAATAAAAAGGGAAACGGGCAAGTCAGCCCTAGAGTTTATTCATTTGAAATTATTGGATGCGGCAAAAGAAATGGTCTTGGATACGACCAAGTCAATAAGTGAAGTAGCGTACGAGCTTGGTTTTAAATATCCCCAACATTTTACCCGACTCTTTAAACAAAAAGTCGGGATGACGCCCCTTGAGTATCGTATGGTAAATTAAGGATTCTTTTGCTTCCAAAGTCACAAAAGCCCTAACTTTTTAGCATTTTCCTCTGTGATGAATGCACAAAGAGCTGGATGTTTGATTTGATAAGTAAAATGTCTCACCAAATGAGCTACTTGTTTGATATTCGTAGTTTTTTGTGTGAAATAGGTTACGTCTTCAGCTTATTGTCATTTATTTTTGTTCCGTTTTGTTATGATAGGTATATTACAATAAGGACTTATGGACAAGCCTGAAACTTTAGAAGAACTTTATAAAAGAAAATTTGAGTGGATGCCCGATGGGATTCGCAACGATATTGGGCATTTCAATGTGTTTGAATTGAAACCGCTGGTTGGTAAGCCTATTCCCTATAAACGCCGTGATTATTATAAAATCATGTTGGTTATTGGTCATAGCAAAGTGCATTATGCTAATAAAGTAATTGAAGTTCAAAAACAAGCAGTGTCTTTTTCCAATCCTCATATCCCTTACAAATGGGAGCACGTGGATGATGTTCGGGAAGGTTTTTTCTGCATTTTTAATCATCATTTTTTTCATCAATTCGGAAACCTGAACCAATATGAAGTATTTCAACCCAACGGTACCCACGTATTTGAATTGACTGATGAACAAGTCAATAAGCTGAAAATCATCTACGAGCGTATGTTTGAAGAAATCAATTCTGAATATATTTACAAGTACGATGTCTTGAGAAATCTTGTGTTTGAGTTGTTGCACTTTGCGATGAAAATACAGCCGTCTTCTCTATTTGATAAACAATCTGGCAATGCATCGCAGCGAATCTCGGCTTTGTTTTTAGAGCTGTTAGAGCGACAATTTCCCATTGATGATGTTCATCAGGGCATCCAATTTCGTACTGCTTCTGATTTTGCTAATCAATTAAATGTGCATGTCAATCACCTCAATCGTGCTGTAAAAGAAATCACACAAAAAACCACCTCTCAACTCATCGCCGAGCGGGTTTTACAGGAGGCAAAAATCCTTTTGAAGCATAGCCGTTGGAATGTTAGTGAAATCGCCTATGGATTGGGATTTAAGGAATTAACGCACTTTAATAACTTCTTTAAAAAACACACACAGCTCAGTCCACTAAAATTTAGGAGTGTTTGATTTTTGTAAAGTATTGTTTGACACCCCTAGTTTACACACCAAAGAAAATTTGGGTATTAGCAGACCAGACTAAAATGGATTGTGAAAAAAGCGAAGATTTCCCCAAATTTTATATGCTAAAACCAGTAAGACCTATTGTTTTGTAACCTTCAAATCTGCGAAATAACCTTCGGTGCCCACGTCCACAAATAAGCCTAATGCTCCTGTGGTGTTTTCTCCCAATTTTAAGTCATTCACTATCAAAGAAGGCTCATTGTTGTCATTCAAAAACAATTTGGCTTGTTTGCCTTTCACTACAATTTTCATTTTTATCCACTCATTAAGGCCCATATCGGCATACGATTCGTATTTTTCGGGCGATTCTTTTCGTAGGCGGTCAAATTTGAAATCAGGAAAAGCAAAGTATTGAATGGAGTGATTGCGGCGTACTTGGTCGTCGGACCGGCCATTGGTAGGACGAATATAGATGCATTCAAAAGCAGAATTTTGTTTATTGATTCTGAAGGCAATGCCTATAAACCCACGGTCGGAAGGGCGAGCCGTTTTCAACAAACGACTGAGTACCTTTACTTCAATCGTTCCATCTTGAAAATCAATGTCTTTGATTTTTACAAACGTAGCTTCATCAACTGCTTTTAGGGTAGAATCTTTGATGATTTTTAATACCGCTTTGCCTTCCAGCTTTTCGAGAGCCATATACACTTGATTGGCTACAAGGTTAGTGGGGGTTAACTTGATACTTTGTTGGGCCAATAAATTGATGGAGAGAAGCAATAAGCCGCTAGTGAATATACCAATGAGGCCTTTCATCACATTTTAGTTTATTTTGTAGTAATCGTACATTTTGTGGTCCTTAAAACCAATTATCTCAGTATTTTAAAAAAGGTACAATACTTTCCCAAACCGCTGCAAAATTCTCAAGAAACACAACGTGGCCAGTATTGGGTATAATACATAACTGGCTGTTGGGTAGCATATTATAAGCGTTGATTACAGTTGAAAGCGGTGCATTTCGGTCTAATTCACCAGCCATAATAAGTACAGGACATTTTATTGAACCAAATAATTCTTTGCTGGCGGTCATGGTATTGTAGAAAACTTCCATTTTTGCCCAAAAATCTTCTAATTTTTCAGGTTCAGGCATTATGGCTTTTTGTTGAGTCCAATATGCCTTATCTGTATTCAATAATTCTTTCGGATTAAACACCACTTTTCTTAACCCTGGAATTTGTTCGCCTGCCCCAATCGCTATCACTTTCTTTATTCTTTCGGGATACATACTTGCTATTTTATAGCTGGTATAAGCCCCATCGCTAAACCCTAAGATAACGACTTTTTCTTTGGTGATGACATTGATTACCGACAATACATCATCGGCTTTTTGTTCGTAAGTTATTGGTAAACTACCTATTTCTGATTTTCCGTGTCCCCGTGTAGAAACTGCAATAACCTGAAAGTTTTTAGAGAGACTGTCAATAAATTCGGCCATTTCGATGGTAGAACCCAATATTCCACCGTGTAGAAGGACAATTGGCTGACCTTTGCCATATACTTCATAATAAATGTTGGCATCCTTTGTCTTTGCATAATGCCCCGCTTTGGCATTAGCCCCATAAGGTATTTTATTGACTATGGATGGCGGTTGAAAGGCCCTTCTTAAATTTTGTTGCCCGTAAACATACGAGCAACAAAATACAAGATATATTGCAGAAATTAGTTTTGAATTCATCTCAAATAGGATTAAAACAATTTCTCATTTGGTGGTTTTACGCCAGCCAAGCGCAAATAAATAGTACATTGTCCACGGTGGTGGGTTTGATGTTCAAAACACTTCGCAACCGCCATTCCTTTGGTCATGTCAAATCTTCCAAACAACTTGATACTTTCGTTCAATTGCGCGGGAGTCATTTTTTTGAGGCCATTGATAACGAAATCATAGCCCTCCAAGACGATTTTTGTCACGTTGGCTTTCGATTTATCGGTGCTTTTTTCTAATTCTCCAGGGCCATAAGGGCTTTTTTCACCCGTTGCTGCCGAGACAAATCCATAATTGGCGTCACTCAAATGCAGCATTTGCTCAGCAAACGAACGAATATCAGGCGTGGGCTTCAAGGCATAGCCTGATTCAGGCATGGCATCAAGGTATTCTTTGGTGTAGGCTTTGGCACGTTCCCACTCTTTCACCAATTCATTCACGGAGGTTTGGGCATTGGCCAAAAACGAGATTCCAAAAACGAAACAAAGGGTGCTAACAATTTTCGTGATTTTCATAATTGATTGTTTTTAAAGGTGAAATAAGGGTGTATTTGTTAAACTTTTTTTTGGCTTCAGCCAAGGTGACGGTTTTGCCCAGTGTACCAAACTACTAAAATACCATTAGCTTGTTTTGTTTAATTGCCCATGCAAAGGTCCGACCAATTGTTGGAAGCTGCCAATAAACTATCTTAAGAAATATCCTTAAGATAGTTTAAGGTTAGCGCTTTCAGAAGCGATATCTTTCCGAATTTTGCTTAAAAATTCAGGAGTAATGCCCAAGTAAGAAGCAATTTGGGTATTGGGCAGCCGTAAAGCTAGTGTGGGGTATTGTTCCTGAAAAGTCAAATACCGCTCCAAAGCCGTAGAGCTGATATTTTGCAATACCCGATTTTGCAATTCTACATACTTGTTTTCAATGATGACTTTAAAGATTCGATTGAGTTTAGGTAGATTGGTGTAGAGAAAATACAAATCTTGCTGTTCGATTTGTAGGATGACAGAGGGCTCGATGGCTTCGATGAATAACTTGCTCGGCTTTCCTGAATGAAAACTGCCAATATCGGCAATCCAATCATTTTCAATCGCAAATTGAATGTTATGTTCGGTTCCTTTGGCATCTACGCCAAACATTCTGAAACAACCATTTATTACAAACGTATAGTGTTTACAGGGGAATCCCTCTTGCAAAATAAACTGCCGTCGCTTGATTGAGCGATGATTGACTCGGCTTTCCAATAAATTTTTATCGCTCTCTTTCAAAGGAAGACAAGTCTCAAAATGGTCAATGAGGGGTTGAATCGTCATGGCTTAAATGGGTAAGATTTTGAGAATTTGTCCCAAGTATAATTATCAATTTTTGAATACAGAAAGACCAGTGACTTTGGATTCACTGGTCTTTACTTAAATTATACAGAAACGGTCAATTAAATTAGTATTAGGCAAATGCAAAAACTTTGATAGCTAGTTCTGCAAATACCAAAATCGAAATTATTTTTTTGACAAAGAATTAATCCAAGCGGCAATTTTCAAAGCATCTCCTTTTGAAACTTGCGGCATGGCAGGCATTGGTGTGGCATAGTCTGGCCAGTTTTCAGGTTTCGGGGCATAAATCAATTCTACGATTTTTGCATCGCTGTATTTACGCTTTGCCACATCAATATACGACGGACCTACTACTTTTTTGTCAGTTGCGTGACAGGCAAGACAAGTGTTCTTTGCCAAAAGCGGTTTTACTTCTTCCCAAGTTGGGGCTTTTTTTGCAGTGGCCGTTTTGGTTGAAGTAGGTGCGGGTTCCTTACCTTTCCCGTCGGGAGAAACGTGTTCTTTTACGGGCGCCGTAACGGTTGCTTTTACGTTGCCTGATCTAGTCGTTTTCAATTCTGAAACTTTCAATTTCTCACCGTCAGGGATATTATTCAATGTATAATAAGCATCTGGATGGACCAGTGACCAATAATTGCCCGCTGCACGTACTCCTTCAAGCTGAATTTTATGAACAAAATACTGACGCATACCGTCCAGAACAATTCTCACTTTTTTACCATCTTCCGACAATTTTACTCCTTTAACCGTCACATCTTTTGTGTCAATCTGAGGGCTGCCGTAAACTGGATAGTGTTTGTAGAGATAGCTGCTCACTTTATACGAATCAAGGTCTTCGGCTGATTTACGATCAACTGGCAACGTAAATTCGATTTCAAAACCATCGGGCATTGCCTTTACCGTGTACATTTCAAAAGGCATTTTGCCATTCCAAACCAAACGCTGTAATCCCTGATTGGCATCACCTGCCGACCCCCAACCACGGTTGGTTTCACCCACAAACATTGAGCCGTCTTTTGCAAAAGCCATACGCAAAACGCCCGACTGAAACCCACTACGGAAACCGATAGAAGCACCTTGGTATTCCCCTTTTACTTTTTCGAGAACTACCCGCATAATGTTACTTTGTCCTTGGTCGCCTACAAAAACCTGACCTGTGAAGGGCCCAAACTCGCCGTTGGTTTCGTCCATGATAAGCTCGGCGGTTGAAACGCCGTGCACACCGTAAGGCAACCAAACGGCAGGAAGCTGCACCATGTCATATTTTTCTTTCAACTGATACAAAAACTGGGGTGTTTCGTTACGGGTGTTTTCGGGTTTTATTGCACGGTTGTTGGCATCTCTTTCTTGGCGGTTATCCCGTTCGCCAAAGAATTGTTTTTCGGTTAATTTTACGGGAGAATTTGGAGATTCAGCCCATTTCAATCCCGCAGGGTGACCCATAAACCCTCCTTTTTTTACGGGAAAAATACCGCCAGTACCCATCCAATCTCCCTGATTGTCGGTGTACCAAAGTTCGCCTTTTATCATACTGATACCAGCTGGTGAGCGGACTCCTGTGGCGTACGGTTCGTATTTACCGTCTGGTGTAATACGAAAAATCCAACCACGGCCTGGTACGCGGCTTTCGCCTCTCCACCATTCTTCGTCGCCAAATGCTACGTTGCCGCTTACAAAAAAGCTTCCGTCTGGGGCTACTTTTGGCCCGAATGAGTATTCGTGGTAGTGCCCCGATAAGGCCCAAGCGTGTACGGTTTCGTAAATATCAGCTTTACCGTCGCCGTTTTTGTCAATAAGTTTGGTCAATTCTCCGCGCTGAGCACAATACAAAAAACCATCTTTGTAAGCAAGGCCCAGAATCTCGTGCAAGCCCGATGCGAATTTTCTAAAATAAGGTGTACGACTGGTAGGGTTATCTACAATCCATACTTCCCCACGGCGGGTTGAGATTCCCAATGAGCCGTTGGGCAAAGTAATCAAGCCACCGACTTCCAGTATAATTCCCTCGGGGATGGGCGGGGTAATGATTTTATAAAAATCTTCTTCTTTCGGAGATTCCTGCGCTTTTACCAGTGGCAGCGTTGCCAAAAGTAGTAAGGCTATTTGAGCAATTTTTTTCATTGTCATTATTTTGAGTTGTCGGGCGAGAGATTACCCGATAATCTATTAGTTAAAAAGTAATGATGTTGCGGACTATTTTTAGAACAGGAGGGCATATTTAACCGATCCGTTAGTCACAGGAACAATCAGCTCCTGACCGCCATTCACATTTCTGATTTGCGGCACCACCGATTTGTCGGCTATTTGGATAAAATAGGACTTGTTATTAACCGAGTACAGGCCTTCAGAAACCATTTCAATGTTGGTTCCTTCGGCAACTCTTGCCACCAGGTTTTCGACTGGTTTTGCCAATTTCACTTCGCGTTCAAAATGTTTGTTGTCTACCACCGAAAGGCGGTCGCTGACGGGCGAACCAAATGCTATATAATTGAATGTCGGAGCGTCAGTCTCATCTAGCGCATATCCCTTAGGAAGATAACCGCTGCCAGTAGTGTCTGCCTGCCATGCTGACTGACCGTTTACTTTTCCCAGAAACATTTCATTGTTCAAAAGCGTCACACTACCGCGTGGGCGTGAAGAACCATCACCACGGCTGTGCCACATTGGGGTAGCATCAAGAAATTCACCACGCCAAACCTGCAATAAAGCACCTTTGTCGAGGTCGTAAGTATAGTGCAGATTGGCAGGACTTCCCACCGAAACCGCATGAACAATACGGATGTTTTTAGCTTCGGGGGTCTTTTTGAAGTCCATGAAGCTGCGCATAACAGTATTGGTAGGAGCAGTCACAAGAATTGGGTCTACCCCGCCACCTGTTGTTACCGAACTGGCAGTGTTTAAAGACATTTCTCGAAAACCAGGACCAGATACTGCTACCGCTAAACCTGGCCGCATATAACCCTCGGTTTTGCTGTTGAAAACTTCAATGGTATGTACTCCTGCCGTGAGGTTTACTTTTCCTTGACGAAGCGCATTTCTTGATTCTTTTGGTAGTACTTCTTTGCCATCAATTTTGAGGTAAGCATTTCCTGCCGCCTGCAATTTGAAAGTGTATTCGCCCTCGGTAGCAGCGGTGTATTTTCCGTTATAAACGTAAGCGTAGTTGTTGTTGTCTTTCAGAATTTCCCAAGAAAAGGCTTCTTTTTTGCCTGTTTCAGCCACTTTTTGTTTTGAGAAATCTTCGTTGGCTGCAAAGGGGCCGTAGTAGGTTTTATAGGTAAGGTCGGATAATGTTCCTGGCTTTTTGTCAAAATTGTTAATGACAATATTTTTAATTGCCAACGAACCATGATCACCTTGAATGCGCAATGGACCAGATGCTACATCGTCTTTGGTCAGTGAGCCACGAGTGGGGCCGCTTACTTCCACGTTTTCGTGAATGGTTATACCATTCAAAACAATTTTAAGAAATACGGCATTGGCTATTTTCTTACCTGTGGCATCAAAGCGAGGAGCCTGGTATGATATTTTGATGTTTTGCCATAAACCCGGCGCTTTTGCTACGTTAAAACGGGGTGCATATCCTTCATACCCTTTTTCACCTTCTGGTTTAGAGTCATTCCAACGCTCATAAATACCACCATTGTCGTTGTATTTAGCCGTTTTTTTGCCCCAACTGTCAAAAAGCTGCACTTCATAGTTTCCTTGTAGATAAATACCCGAATTGGATTCTTTAGTTAGCATAAAATCCAATTCTAAGTCTAAATCTCCGTGTTGGAAATTTGACACAAGCTCATATTCTTGACCGTATTTTCCTTTTTCGTGAATACATACTAGAACGCCTTTGCCAGGTTTGGATTCTAATGCATTGACTTTGGAAATATCGACAGTGACGTCACCAGCAATAGACCAGTTGTTGGCTTTGTTGGTAAAGGCACTGAGGTCATTGAGAGGGATAGCTGTTTGGGCAAAAACAGATGACGCAACAATCACTCCCGGCACGCAGGCGATTAATTGCGAAAAAATACTTTTGGGTTTGAACATAGAATGGTTATTCGATTGATAATAAATAAATTAATTCGTTTTAGGTCAAAAAGCCGCCGTTCGATAAAAGATACTAATTGCCTTATTTTGGACAATAAAGTTAAAGAAGTTGATGGTGCGGTTTTCAATCTAAACTGCAAAAGTAATTCATATTTTGAGATTGATGGAATCTAGTGTATCTATTCATCTCGAGTTGAGGGTACTGATTTATATTTTCAAATAATGACATATGGTCTAAACTTTAGTTTTTCTCTTTTGTTGGCCTACTTATTTTAAATATATTTAATATTAAAACGGTATTATAACGATATAAAACTACTAATAATATCAGCTCATGGATTAATATTTATCATCCATCCCATCCTAAGGACCTAAGTTGGCTTTTGAGCGATTTCTCTAAGACGTCAAACTCCCGATCCATCTCATCAAAAAGTACTTGTCTTGCCTGTTTCACTTTAGCGAAAACTATCCCTTGAACCATCCCCTTTTTCATATTTTCAGCTATCGTCTGTCCTGGTGTATAAAAACGGCTGTTTTTGACTAAATTATGTATTTCAGTGCGTAGTGCGTCATCTCCGTTCAATATTTTCTCAACCATTTGGTTTTGTGTTTCATAATGCCTTACCTGTAGTTGCTCTAATTCAGTGGCCAAGCGCTTTAACAAATCACGAGTTTGCTTTTGTTGCTCTTCTACCTGCTGTTTTTCTTGCTTTGTCTCTTCTACCAAATCAAACAGATTAGATTGCATCATCATTTTCTGTAAATATCCCATTGGGTTTCGAATTTTCCCTCCCAACACAATTTGATTTTTGACCAGTGTAATACGCTGGCGAACATGTTCGGGCGAAAATTGAACCAACCAATCTTTAACAGTTTGTATATTTGCTCCTTTAAACTCTTTCAGTAAACTGAAAATTTCAAGAGCCTCTTGAGCTTCCTTGGGCACTACCGGCAGTTGTATCATCGAATCAACAATGATATTGCTTGGCAATTCTTCGGCGAAATCAACATTTCGCTCAATAAAGAAAATAATAGCATTTACCGCCTTACCCTTCTTTTCTTCTTCAAACGTAAACCGTATGTCCGTAAATTCTGAAAGATCCTCCTGTGCCTTAATAATTACCCTTTGCTTGAAATTGGCGTAAAGTGGATACTTATCTGCTATGTCCAAAATTTCCTTTAATTCTTCAATCGTAAATTTCCGTTTTCCGATTCGTTCGTACTGTTTCAGCAATTCATAGATTCTGATTGAAAACGAACTTTGCAGGCGAAGTATATTTTTGATGTCGTACATCAGAAACTGCGTTTGTAATTGCAGCAAATGAGGTTTCATCTCTGGATGAAATGAGATTTCAATGTATTTTCCAGCATTATTGTTTGTAAAGCTCTTTACACCCGCCGCAATGTGGGTCAATAGTTCCATTTCACCGTCAGGAGTCGATGCTACGGCTCTGATTTCTCGGCGCGCCAATTTCTCCGCTCCTTCTTTCAGAAATTTGTATGACTGCTTGTTTTGCTCTAAACCAAAATCACTGATAATTTCTTTCAGATAAATCCGGTAGGGCCTGAAGTCTTCATCATCTTTATGAATCATCGTAAGGGTTTTCGTAAATACCCTCATTTCCCAAATGTCAAACCGATATTTGCCTTCAACCAAGTCGTTAGACTTACGAATTAATCTTACTAAACGAGGTTTCTCACCTTTTGATGACTGTTCAGATTTTTTGGCCATACAGCTCCTTTTTTAGCTTAAAAATAACACCATAATTCGCATAAATTATCAAATACCCTAATTTTGTTATAGTTTAACCCTAAAAATGTTATAATTGAACCCTAAATTTGTTATAGTTAACCCTAAAAATGTTATAGTTAACCCTAAATTTGTAATAATAAACCTTACAATACATTGATTTTCAATTAGTTATAGCACCCGAAAGTATTTAAAAGCTTTTAAAAAGAAAAGAAACATCATCACGGCTATTGTTGATGATTTTAAAATTTCTTTTTTTTTTAAAATTTTTCTTTTAGAATAAATCTTTGATTATCAAATACTTAATAGAATAATTTGCATTTATTTTTTTTAAAAAATAAAGGTCTCCTGAACCCTAAATTTGTTATAATACCCTTTTTATCCACATAAATAACCCCTAAAAAAGTTATATACAGTCACCTACTTAAGATACATTTCTATCAATTTGAATTCATCTGTTGAGTTTTTGCGGTTTTATTAACAGTTATTTTATAAAAAATCTCAATTATATTGTATTTGACCTCTCTTGGATGCTTGTTTGGGGATATTTTCAATGTAGTTGAAAATATAATTTAAGACCCCTAAAAATGTTATACAAATAATCCGTTTTGAGTTTTAGTTCTTGAATAAAACGTGTGCATCAATGATAATCAATATTTTATAACACATTGATTATTAGGAAATAACAAATTAACTATTACATTTTTAGGGCGCATTTGGGCATTCGTATTTATTGATATACGAACTGAGGATACATTATCAATAAAATGATATATGAGGGATAATAAAACAAAAATAGGGCGCGCTAGTAAAAGTTATCCTAAGACAGTGCCTGTAAATCTGAAACCAATTTTATCAATTTATCACAGGCGTCTTTTCTCCTTTGGGGATTTTTAAGTTTAGGAACGAGTGTACCAATCTCATTAATCAATACATCAGCTGGAGTTGCACTACTAGTTTGTGTGATTTTTTGCTCTTTAGAAGGCATCAGCATTGCTTCGATTTCTTCTAAAGAATCCAACGGTTTTTCAAGGTTTTCCGTTTTGGTTAATTGCTGAATCCGGTTTTTACTAATTTTTGTGGTACCCGATAAAATAGAAAGTTTTAACTGCGGGCTGAGTTTTTCCAGACCTTCTGCAAACTCGGCGTCTCTTTTTATCGTTGCTTGGCCTACATTAAACTCTTGCGCGAGTTGCTCGGCAGTTGTCATTTTTTTCTCAGAACTAGCATAAGGATCATTTTGATCTTTATGCTCAGAGGTCATAATATCATAAAGCTCATTTTGAGCCTTATGGTTTAAACGTTCGTATTTCCCTTTGCTTTTGCGTAGATTTAGGTATTTCATTCCCCGGAGATACGAAGCCTGTTCGAGGCTTAAATTACGTCTTCCTAGCTGGTTATCAATCATAAACCCTTTGACATCTTCGAGGGTACTATAGGATACCAAATGAATTTGAAAATCAAGGGAATGTTTTACGCAGATATTAAAACGGTTATGGCCGTCAATCAGGACGTATATTGATTTGAGTGACTCTGATGCTGGGGTTATTACACTTTCAAAAGTGGGCCAAACCAAGAGTGCTTCTCGGCAACCTTCGTTTAAAATATTGATTTCCAACTGTTTTTTTTCTTCTTCGCCAAGTGGAGGAATAAGAGACTCAAGTTCAGGAAGAATCGTTATGTTTTTCTTGATTTCTTCGTGCTGTACAAAGGTGGAGCTTTGAAATATTTTTTGTTCGCCCAGAGAGGATTGATACTTTTTTGCCATTTGACCGAATAGAGAAGAGGTTAGCCGATAATTTCTTTTGCCAGGTTCATATAGTCTTTCGCGCCGTTAGAACTACTATCATATCCAAAAATATCAATTTGTGAAATCTGTGACTCTTTTAAAGAAACATTCATCCTGATTTGAGTATTGAAGATTTTAAAAGAATTGAGTTGTGAACGTACCTGTTCAATAATATCTCGGTGTATGTTTAATCGGTTATCGACCATCGTCAATAATACCCCTTCAATATGAAGCCCGCTGTTGAGCCGGCGCTGTACCTGAAAAATATGATCAAATAAACCTTTTACCCCCTTGAGTGCAGATATTTCGGGTTGGAGGGTAATCAGGCAGGAATTGGCCGCAATAAGGGCACTAGTGGTAAAAACATTGAGCGCTGGCGGACAATCAATTAGTATATAATCATATTCACTCAATTTTGGCGCAATTGCTCTCTGTAATTGCAATTCACTAAGCACCATTCTAATCATTTCACTTTCTCGACTAGCAAGGGTCAAATCGCTGGGAGATAAATCAAAATTGGGAGCAATGGAGTATACAGGCAGGGGCTCATCGTCAAGAACGGCGTGCATTACCTGCTTATCAGGGCTGTCAATTCCGAGTGCCTGCGATAGATTTCCCTGCGAATCCATGTCTATCACCAATACTTTATAGCCGTGAAGTACCAACGCTTTTCCCAAATTGAGCGTAGTAGTAGTTTTGCCTACGCCTCCTTTATGGTTTACAACAGCTATTACCTTTGCTTTGGAGCGGTAAAATTCTTTCCAACCATACCCTACCAAAACGGGATATAGTTTTGTAAGGTGATCTTGATTCAGTTCGCGTTCGCCATTTAAAGATTTGGAAAGAGTTCCTTTGGGAATAGCAGCTTCCTTTTCGACTTTTGCCAAAGTTAGTCCTTCCTTGTTTTTGAGGAAGTTTAGTACCTGTTCGCCGGTAATCATACAAATGATTTTGGTATTTTTTGTGGACAAATATAAGTGTTTTGTCTATAAATGAAGACAATTGTTACTCATTTATAGACAAACTATACCATGTTTTTACAACAAGATATAGTTTAGGCTAACTACACGTACATAAGTCATCGCAATCCCTGATAGTATTAAGGGAAATTTGCTGATTAAGAGGGCTTTAACAATTGACATAAATTCTAAGGGTATTCACTTGATTGTATATGTACCTCAGTTTGTTTTTTTTAAAACGGAATTTTCTCGTTTACGGGCCTCATTTGCCAGAATTGATGATATAAAGAAAAATTAATATTGCCCTTTAGCCTTTATCACTTGAGGAGGGAGTTGGTAGAAATTTCCACTTACTTGACTTCATCACTGCACATTAATTTTATAATTATTTCTATATCATTTATAATAATCACATTTACAGTCAGTACAGGTAGAACAATAAAACATTTATTATGAACGAATAGAGTTTTGGCCATAAGTTAATTCTTACTAAACATTTGGGTAAGCCATATTATAAAAACGTTAATAATTTGCGACTGAAAATTTATTTTACGCAAAAAACAAAAATCTCTTCTGCGAGTTTTTTGGAATCACGCAAATGCTACTAATTTTGCCCCTCTTAAAAAATTGTAAATTAAATAGTACTTATCCAAGTAGTACATCATAATACTATGAGAGTATAGGGTAGTAGATGTATCAAAGCCTTAAATTAGAGACGGTACTTTCAATGAATGATTTTTTAATACAAACTTTATCATTAGCTAAAAACCCTTTTATCTCAGCACCATTTTATCCAAACTTTAAACCTCAACTCAGTTGGCCCGTTGCTTATTGCAGCGCTCCAGCACTACTTTCGCTCTAACCGTTGCGCAAAGCTAACGCCGTGACTAATCACGGATAAGTTTGTCCTTACCTATTTTCTATTTTTAAATTCTAACACTAAACAAATGCGAAAACAACTATTCCCCTACACGTTGATGAAAAGCAGGAGTCGGTTCATGCTGTTGACCGGTTCAATTCTTTCCTTCGGTGTGTTAACCTGCGCTGGAATCATGGATGCTAATGCAGCGGCTCCACCGATTCAGAAGGTTCAGGTAAACGCACAGGAGGTTACTGGAACCGTAACTGACGAAAACGGGTCGCCACTTCCTGGCGTCAACGTAATTGAGAAAGGAACCACTAACGGTTCTCTCACCGATTCAGATGGTAAATTTAAACTGTCGGTAAGAAGCGATAAATCTATTATTTTATTCTCTTTTATCGGTTATGCTACCCAAGAGATAGAAGTAGGAACAAAAACCTCTTTTTCGATTCGCTTGACCACTGATACCAAAATACTTAGTGAGGTGATTGTGACTGCCTTAGGGGTAAAGCGGGAAGAAAAATCGTTGGGATATGCCGTTCAAAAGGTTGCGGGGCCTTCTTTGCAGACCGTCAAAGGGGTAAGCGTAGGTACTTCACTCACAGGTAGAGTGGCTGGTTTGTGGGTACGTAACAGTACTGAATTCAACCAAATGCCAACGCTCAGTTTACGTGGAGAGACTCCTTTGTTGGTTATTGACGGGGTTCCTTATAACAATATTTCCCTTAATAACATCGCCCAAGACGACATCGAAAGTATTGACGTTTTGAAAGGGCCAACCGCTTCGGCGTTGTACGGTTCTCGCGGGGGGAGTGGAGCCATCATCGTTACTACTAAAAAAGGTTCGGCCAACAAAGGCTTGACTGTGACGGTCAACACCAACAACATGTTCAACGCTGGCTTCCTGATGCTTCCAGAAGTACAGCAGTCGTATAGTGCAGGTATCGGGGGAGTATATGACCCTACGGATTACATCTGGGGCCAAAAGCTCGACATTGGTATTAAGGCCAACCAATGGAATCCTATCACCAAGCAAATGGAAATGCAAGAGCTTACTTCAAGAGGAAAGGATAACTTCCGCGACTTTTTGGTGCCAGGGCTGATTACCAACAACAGTATCAGCGTGGCTCAAACGGGCGAAAACGGTAGCTTCCGGACATCATTGACGCATATTTATAATAAAGGACAGTACCCAAATCTAAAATCTGATGCCTTCAACTTCACGTTGGGTGGGGAAATGAAAGTGGGAGATCGTTTTAAACTCTCCAGCCAAATGGGGTATAACAAACGCAATGCTCCCCAAATAACCGGGGCTGGGTACAGCGACCAAGGTTATATGTACAACATCTTGATGTGGATGGGACCGGAGTACAATTTGGCCGAATACAAAGACAACTATTGGCTGATTCCAGATGTACAGCAAAACTGGCATTATAAGGCTTGGTATGATAACCCATATCTCATCGCAAACGAAAAAGTGTGGGGTGTTTATGAGAATAGATTGAATGCAAACTTGACAGCTACTTACAAACTTTTTGAGGGAGCCAACTTAATTATTCGCCCTGGGTTTGATATGTACAGCAATGATGAAACCAAGCGCAACCCACCAAACATCCTCTCCAATCGTGGATGGGACACGCCAGGGCTCTATGCGATCAACAAACAAACTGGCTGGAGCTTCAACGGGGACGCCTTGCTTACTTACAATAAAACCATTGGTGATTTAGGGATTGATGCTTTGGCGGGTGGAGCTATTTATGCTTTGAAAAACAATAACTTGTACAGTGCTACCCGAAGCGGTATCCTGATTCCAGGTTATTATTCACTCAACAACTCCGTAGAAAGACCCAACGTAAGCGTAGGTGCCACTGCAAAGCAGGTGAATAGTGTGTACGGAAAACTGACTCTATCTTACAAAAATATGCTTTTCGTTGATGCAACAGGACGTAACGACTGGAGCTCCACGATGCCCCAAAGCTCGCGTTCTTATTTCTATCCATCCTTGGGAGGAAGCTTTGTCATTAGTGAAGTGCTAGGTTCATTACCTTCATGGCTTGACTTCTGGAAGTTGCGTGGTTCTTGGACCCTTTCCAAGTCGGATTTGGGTATTTATGCCACTAATCAGAGCTACAGTACGGCGATTGGTACTTGGAATGGCCTCAATGCGGGAAGTTATCCTACCACGATTCGTAATGCCGACAATATCCTTCCCGAAACCAATCGGACTTGGGAAATCGGTACGGCGGCATATTTCTTAAAGAAACGTTTGAAACTGGACATTGCCTACTTTAATAAGTACAATTATAACCGCCAGACCAACGCCCTCATTTCTTCCGCTTCTGGGTTTGTGAATACGCTGATTAACTGGGACGAAACACTCGTAAGAAGAGGTCTTGAAGTGAGTTTGGATGCTACGATTCTTAAAAAGAACGATTGGCAGTGGGATGCGACTGCTAACTATTCTTATAACCACCGTTACTACAAAGACATCGCTCCAAACTCAGCTAAAAATGCTTGGACGGTAGCGGGTGGACGTGTAGATACCTATACCGACCGTGTTTGGTTGACCGACCCAGCGTCTGGAAGTCTTATCCACCGTGCCAACGGTTTACCGCTTCTAAGTGATTTTAGCTACTTGCGTGGATACACAGACCCTAAATTCTTATGGGGATTTGCCAATACCATCAAGTATAAGCAATTCAGCTTGATGGTTAACTTCGACGGACGTGTTGGTGGCGTGCTGAACAACTATACCTCTTATAAAATGTGGGATACTGGCTCGCACCCTGATTCAGACAATCAATGGAGATATGACGAGGTTGTAAACAAAAATAAATCATTTGTAAGCCAGGGAGTTATCGTAAAGTCTGGAGCTGTAACGTTTGATAGTTTTGGTAATATTACCAACGATACGCGCGTATTTGCTCCAAACGAAGCGAAGGTATCGTACCAAGATTATGCACGTTCTTATGGAGATGGAACGCGCGGTATCACCGATGCTACTTTCTTTAAACTGAGAGAGGTGTCGTTGGGTTACAACCTTCCCTCAAATATTGCGAAGTTGCTCGGGGCACGTTCAGGTTCTATCTCTTTAACAGGTCAAAATGTGTGGATGTGGACCAAAGCCTTCCGCTTTGCTGATCCTGATAAAGCGGATGATACGCAGCTTACTTCACCATCGGTTCGCTACATGGGCGGTAACATCACGTTGACGTTCTAATAACACAGAGCTGATTGTTAATCACATCTAAAAGCATTACGTATGAAATTTACTTGGAAAAAATACTTACTTATTGGCGTTGTGGGTCTCTCGATGGGCAGTTGCTCAAAGTTTGAAGAAATCAACACTAACCCCAATGCGGCGACCAAAGCGTCGGCGCCATTGCTTGCAACAACACTCATCCTTGATATTTCGAGAAATTCGCTCGGAAGCATCGGGTCAATGATGAATGGCAAGTCTATCATTCGGATGGAATTTCCCGAAAACGCGCAGTACAATTACTTGGGACGCGCAAGTTTTGACGGACTTACGGTGCTCAACAACGTTGAGAAAATGATTGAACTTGCCCCCGAAGGTGCCTACAAAAATTCCTATACGGCATTGGGTAAATTTGTGAAAGCGTACAAATTCTTCTGGTTATCGATGCAGGTGGGAGATATTCCTTATGCAGAGGCATTATTGGGAGAAAAAGGAACATTGAACCCTAAATACTCGACCCAAAAGGAAGTAATGGCAGGAGTCCTCAATGAACTCGAAGAGGCAGATAAACTTTTTGCCGCTGGTATCAAATTCGACGGGGATCCTATTTACGGTGGCGACATCACCAAGTGGAGAAAGTTTGTAAATACTTTTGAGCTTCAGGTGCTTTTGCATTTGTACCGTAAGACTGGGGAGGCTGATTTAAAAGTCAAAGAAAGATTCAACACGATTGTAACCAGCAAACCAATCTTCGAGAGCAATGCTGATAACTTCCAGTTGGTGTATGCCGACCTTGCCGGGCAGCGTTATCCTTTCTATAAACTAGGTAACACGACCCGTCTGTATACCATGATGACGAATGTGGTCGTGGACAAACTGAAAGATTTGAACGACTATCGTTTATTCTACTATGCCGATCCTTCACCGGTGAAAATAGCCAAAGGGGCAGCGGTTGATAGCTGGGATTCTTATTTAGGTTTTGACCCATCCATGGTCTATGCAGAGTTGACGACCATTTTTGGGGGCAAAGATTATTCTAACGTAAACAGCCGCTATTTGGAGCTTGCCAATGCTGAGCCTGTGTATGTACTTAGCTATGCCATGTTGAAATTTATGTTGGCTGAAGGAGCCGTGCGTGGCTGGATTACGAGTTCGGCAAGCTCCCATTATACCGATGGTATCAAGGCAAGTATGAAGTTTACGGCCGGATTCACTCCCGACAATGTGCTTTTCCATCACAATCGCAAAATTACGGATGCTTATATTGATACCTACGTGGCTTCGGACAAAGTTAAACTGAAGACGACGGCAAGTGAGCAAGTACAGCTTGAGCAGATTATTACGCAGCGCTACTTGAGTACGTTCATGCTTCACGCACCGTTTGATGCTTTCTTTGAAAACCGTCGTACTGGTTTCCCAGTGTTTCCAGTTAACCCTAAATCAAACTTGAACGTACCAGCAGATAAATTACCAGTTCGGTGGCAGTACCCGCAAAAGGAACTTGACTACAACACCGCCAACGTAAATAGTGCCATCCAGTCGCAGTATGCTGGTAGCGACGATTTTAACAAAACCATGTGGATTCTTCAATAATTAAGTAAGGTATCCTCAAAGTAAAAAGGCTCGTGTGTAACCCACACGGGCCTTTGCTTTTTTGTAGGTTGATACTGATAAACACCCACTTTTCAGGATTGAAAAGATGAGTAAATGTTAAATCCTGTTCATTTATAGAAAAGGGACTTTTACAAATTGTAAACATTTACTAATTTGAGCCATAACTAAACACCTTAAGCGCCACTCACGTGTAATAAGGCCTGCAAACTTTAACATTTCAGAGAATCTTTACTCAAAATATTAAGACTTGATATGACAGCTTTAATGAATGCCATCAATAAAAATAACCTTTCGCTTGTGGAGCAACTCATCCAAAACGGCGCGGATGTCAATGAGTTGGATTCAAATCAGGATGCTCCGTTGGTCATTGCAGCATATAAGGGATATAACCAAATCGTAAAGTTGTTATTAGCGTCTGGCGCGGATGTGCGTGCCGTTGACCCGGGTATGAAGGCCACGGCTTTACATGCCGCTGCCTATGCTGGCCGAACAGAAGCGGCTAAACTCCTGATAGAATACAATATTGACATCAATAAGCAAGGCCCTTACAATGGTTATACCGCTCTACATGATGCGATTTGGCAGGATAACATTGATATTGTTAAATTACTGTTGGCCGCTGATGCAGATTTGAGTCTTCTTTCGCACGATGGGAAATCTCCTTTAGATTTTGCCAAATCCAAAAATCGCAAGGAAATTGTAACCTTAATTCAAACCAAACTAGGGAAGTAATTTCAACTGCTTACCGAATGACCAATCATTACTCTCTAAGGTTTGATGGTTTTCGATAAAGGTTGGATTAGGTAGAAATAGTCTATTTTGCATATTTTATTGTGCAAAATAGACTATTATTTGCATGTTAAATTATGCAAAGCGGAATTGGTAAGACTACCCTGATGCTCAAACGTATAAAATTATTGGGGCGATCCAGCGCCGAAGCGGTGTATTTACCTTAGACGATTTGTATTTTACCACCTATTCGTTGGTTGAAACAGCCGCTGAGTTCGGAAGTAAAGTGGGCCACGTCAACTACTTAGTCTTTTGATAATGTCTACGCCGAATGAATCAATAAAAGGGGTACATTTATTAGGGCCAAAACCATGAAAGGTTGCATTTGAAGGAGGTCAAGATGAAAAATATTTTATATATAGTTCTTCTGTTTTTTGGGGCCCATTATTCCTTTGGGCAGCAAAAAGAATATAATTTCATCAATTTCAGTAGTAAAAATGGGCTGGCTTCAAATACCGTAAATGCCATCGTAAAAGATAAATATGGCTTTATGTGGTTTGGAACCGAAGACGGCTTAAACAAATTTGATGGGCATAATTTTACGGTATATCGACATCGAGAAAATGATACAACAAGTATAGGGAGAGGGGCGGTAATGGCGATGTTGGAAGATAAAGAAGGCAATTTATGGGTTGGTACCAACATTACGCTCTCCGTTTACAATAGAAGTTTAAATAATTTTATCAATTACGATTTTACCAAAATTGGCTGGATACGGAGTTTATGCACCGACCATAACGGCAATATTTGGGTCGGAACCTATAGTGGATTGTTCTATTTTAATACCAAAACCCACAAAATAAACGCTTATAAAGTTGACCCAACGGATGATAAAACATTAAACTCTGAGATGATCCTTTGTGTATTTGAGGATAGTAGAAGCAATGTTTGGGTCGGCACCAAAGCTGGACTACATCTTTTTAACCCTAAAGATGGAAGTTTTAAGAGATTTCTTCACAATAAAGAGAATCCAAACAGCATCTCAGATAACACCGTTAGGTCCATAGTGGAAGATAAATATGGAAACTTATGGATAGGAACATCTGATGGTGGCTTAAATAAGATGAATGTACAAAGTGAAACTTTCATTCACTTCAAAAATAGCAAGTCCGATAAAAACACATTGACTAACAACAGTATCTTCAAACTTTTATTTGACAATACGGGTAAATTATGGGTTGGAACCGAAGATGGACTCAATATTTTTGACCCTAACAATGGGAATGTTGAAAGGATACAAAGCTCAATATCAGGAAAATACAGTGCAATTGGTGGCTTTGTTGGCCGATCGGTAAGGGATATTTATTTAGATAATTGTGGGATTTATTGGATTAGTACCCTTCAAGGAGGCGTAAATAAATATGATGTTAACCTGGCATTTTTCAATCATAAACAGTTTAATCCATCGGATGCAAGTGGACTGACTGCGGGTTCGATTACCTCATTTGCCGAAAGTCCATCGGGTGATATTTACGTGGGTACTGATGGTGGTGGACTCAATATCTTCAATAAAAAAACAGGCTTTATCAAACGTTTTGCGCTCAACAAAACAAAAGAGAATGGAGAGGTTATTTTGGCTTTGGAGCCGTTGGGCAATGAACTTTGGGTAGGTACATACCTCGACGGCCTCTATGCGGTAAATACAACCACTAATACCGTAAGGAATTTTGCTATCAATAAAAGTAAAACCGATTTTTCTAATACCCCTATCAACTGCTTAAAAGCTGACCGTCAAGGAAATATTTGGATTGGCACAAACGGAAACGGGATATATGTGTACCATCCCAAAACGGGAGAGTTACTTCATTTTGATGAAATTTTGCCCAAAAACGCCAGAAAAAATAAATCTATCAATGGTTATATTAATGCTATTGAAGAAGATAAACACGGTAAACTTTGGTTTGGGTCAAATGGCTCAGGGGTTGCGGTATATGACCCTGTCCAAAAAACGTTTACGGTCTTAAATCACGGTAATAGTAAACTCCCTTTAGATAGGGTTCTAAGCATTTATTGCAGCAAACAGGGGGATATTTGGGTAGGTGTATTTGGGGGCGGGTTATGTTTGTATGATTCTAAAAACAAACAATTTAGCCAATACAGCGAAGAACATTTGCTTTCAAATGGGGTGATTTATAAAATTCTGGAAGATGAATTTGGTAAATTATGGGTAAGTACCAATAAGGGCATAAGTACATTTGACCCTAAAAAAAGCATATTCAAGAATTACACCTATCATAATGGCATACAGCAAAGTACCTTTAACGTTGGGGCAGGTTTAAGAACAATCTCGGGCGAAATGTATTTTGGCGGGCTTGATGGCTTTAATTACTTCTACCCTAAAATGCTTTACCAAAACAAGAATGTACCGCCCATTGTCATTACGGATTTGAAAATCAATAACAAAAGCGCAAACCCCATCGACAATTCGGAAATTACTGACTACATATCTGTTGCTAAAGAGATTAATTTGAGCTATCGGCAAAACTTTTCGTTAGACTTTGTCGCGTTGAATTATACCGCCCCGCACGAAAGTCAATATTCGTACATGTTGGAAGGTTTTGATAAAGAGTGGAATAATGTTGGCTCCGTTACCACGGCCGTTTACACCAACTTAGACCCAGGGAAGTACACGTTTAGATTAAAAGCCAAAAGCGAAGATGGCTCTTGGCATTCGCCAGAAAAAACCATCGCTATTGTCGTAAATCCACCTTTTTGGCGCACTTACTACGCTTATTTTATCTATTTGACCCTCTTGATGACCGCACTGTGGACCATACGAAGACGAGGAATACAAAAATTGAGAAATGAATTTGCTTTGGAGCAAGAACGCCTTGAAGTAAAGCATCTTATAGAAAAAGAACGAAATGATGCCGAACGAAAAATGGAGTTGGAACAGGTGAAAATAAAATTTTTGACCAATTTGAGCCATGAATTAAAAACGCCACTCACGCTTGTTTTAAATCCCATCGAAAGTCTGTTGTTTCAGGAAAAAAGCATTGAAAAACTGGATACACTGAATCTAATCAATAGAAATGCAAAACGACTCTTGAACCTCGTAAACCAACTGCTTGATTTTCGTAAGATAGAAGATAATGAACTGAAGTTAAACCTTGCCGAAGGTGATCTCGTGTCCTTTGCAAAGGAGATTGTGGATTCATTTAAATACATTTCGGAGCGCAAAAACATTCAGCTTGACTTTAAAAGCGCATTTAATGAGTATCACACAATCTTTGATAAGGAAAAGCTGGAACGTATCTTATTAAATTTACTTTCTAATGCTATTAAATTCACCAATGAAGAAGGGAAGGTCTATTTCAGTATTGATGCAGAGGCTGAAAATGGGATAAAACTAACCATTGAAGATACTGGAATAGGGATGCCAACTGATATGTTGGAGAAAATCTTTGACAGGTTTTATCAAATCAATACCACGCCAAATATCCTCAACCAAGGTAGTGGCATTGGACTTTCAATTACTCAGGAGTTTGTGAAACTTCATGGCGGCACCCTAAAAGTGGAGAGTGAAGAAGGGGTAGGAAGTGTTTTTATGGTGCATTTGCCCTTGGTTTTATTATCAAACCAAACGTTAAGTCTAACGGACGCCCAAGATGAAAAGCAGGACATTGCAGTGCCTTTAACCAGCGAAGATGAAATCGACGATCATTCAAAAATTGGAAAGCCAATCCTTTTGATTGTTGATGACAGTGAAGACCTTAGAATCTATCTAAAAGAAAACCTAAAGGCAAAATATAAAATTATTGAGGCGTCAGATGGAAAACAAGGTTGGCAAAAAACCCTTGCGTGTCATCCAGAGATCATTGTGAGCGATGTAAACATGCCCAACATGGACGGCAGGGCACTGGTTCGAAAAATCAAAAATGATAATCGAACCAAGCACATACCCGTCATTTTACTCACGGTATTGGCCGAAGAAATTGACCAATTGAAGGGACTTGAAACAGGAGCAAACGATTATCTTACAAAGCCCTTTAGTTTTCAGCTTTTGAATCTGAAGATAACCAACCTGCTCAATCTTAACACTACCTTAAAAAATACCTACAGTAAACACATTAATCTCGAAACTCCAGAAATAGAACTCGTTTCGGAGGATGAGAAATTCCTGCTGAAAATCTCTCGCTATGTAGAAGACCACATTGAAGACCCAGATCTGTCGGTGGACATTCTGAGCAAAACAATGTTTATGAGCCGAGGTACGCTGTATAATAAGGTGTTGAGTCTGACGGGAGAAACACCCGTGGAATTTGTGCGCTCCATCAAACTTAAAAAGGCCGTGACACTACTGGAAAAAAGCGATATGAAGATTTCGCAAATTGGCTACGCTGTTGGGTTCTCTAATCCTAACTATTTTGCAAGGGCATTTAAGGCTAAGTACAGTGTGTCGCCTTCTGAGTACATACAACTGAAAAGAGATTCTGCTAAAAGTATGCCCCGCTAAGCGCTCCATAGCAACTTACTGATTTGCTTTATCGACGTTCAATTTTATTGAGTGTCTGGGTTGATTTTAATATTAAATAAAGAAAAATTAAAACAAACTCCACTTCTATTTACCCTGTCTCTGGGTCAGTAAGCTTCTGTGCAATTATGGTCTGATTTTTCCCACCTCAAGAAAGGCCAAGCCCTTTTTGTGATACTTTATGTGTCAAATTGACAATTTTAAACATTCGGAACATAGATTTGGTGAAACGTGCTACTTAGTTTTTTGTTAGGGCGCTTACTTTACATCCACAAATAATCGGCCGTACTAAGGAAGATTATATAATTTATTCAACCAATCATATTTATACTATGAAACAATTCAACCCTTCCATTTTACAGTGGCAAAATAAACATGGCTATTGGGCGTGGTGTATTTTGCTATTGATCCTTTCGGGGTTTACACTCAATGCACAAACCGTAAAGGGAATCATCAAATCAAAAACGAACGGGGTGATACCCGGTGCTTCGGTATTGGTAAAAGGAACAGCAAGAGGAACAACAGCCAACAACGAGGGAGTCTATACAATCAATGCTTCCCCAAACGAAACCTTAGTATTCAGCTCGATTGGTAATAAGACCCAAGAGGTGTTGGTAGGAAACCGCTCCACCATCGACATCGAATTAGACGAAGACCAGTCAACGCTGAATGAGGTAGTGGTTGTTGGCTATGGTACGCAACGCAAGCGGGACGTAACGGGAGCGGTTGTTTCAGTTACCGAGGCTACGTTGAAAGAAGTACCAGCTCCCAACCTGCTTAACCAACTCAAAGGACGGGCGGCTGGGGTGTCAATCGTAAGCAACGGCTCTACGCCCGGTAGTCAAGCATCCATTCGTATCCGTGGTAACCGCTCCATTACGACAGGAAACGGTGACGGTCTGGATGGCCCCCTTGTGGTGGTAGATGGTATTCCGTTTGGAGGACTGAATGACATAAACCCTGACGATATCGCAAACCTTGAAATCTTGAAAGACGCATCGGCAACGGCCATTTTCGGTTCGAGAGGGGCTGGTGGTGTCATCTTGATTACCACCAAAAGAGGGAAAGTAGGCAAACCGATTCTGACGTATGATGGCTACCACGGTGTGACGAGCATTATGGGCAAATATAACGTCATGAATGGGGCGCAATACGCAAAATTCAAGGAGCAATCGGCCGCACTGAACACCCAAGGAGCTGGTACAACAGCTTACCCACTTACCGAAGAAGAAAAGGCAAACCTTGCTGCAGGAGTTTCTACCGACTGGCAGGATTTAATGTATAAGCAAGGATTTAACACAAGCCATCAACTTGGATTACAGGGTGGTGTAGAAAATACGCAATACAGTATGGGGCTTGGCTATTTTAATGAAACGGGTATTATGCCAAACCAAAACTTTGACCGTTTTACAATCCGTGCCACCATCGACCAGAAAATTGGAAAACGGGTTAAAATTGGTTTAAACACAATTAATACGCTTACGCGCAGAAATGACCCAGCAGGCGGTGGAGTTCCGACGGAATTGGTTCGTTTATCGCCACTCATCAAGCCCTACAACGATGATGGCACTGTACTACTGAATCCCAAACGTGGAACGATTGAAGCCCAAGCCGTAAGCCCACTTACCCTTATTTCACGCGGAGATGATATTCTTTCCAACGAGCGTTCGATCAGAACATTCAATAGTTTGTACGCGGAAGTAAACATTTTAGATGGCCTAAGATACCGTTTCAATGCGGGTCTAAATTTTAGTCAAGTGCATTTTAATGGCTACGGCCCTCCCAATACATTTGTTAATACTGGAGTTGACCAAAATGTATCCAATGCTGATGTTAGAAATACTGAATATTGGGACGTAAACATGCAGCATTTGCTTTATTACGATAAAACATTTGCTACAAAACATAGGCTTGGTTTGACTGCGCTCTATGAAATTACCAAAAATCATAATTTGGGCAGCAGTTTTAACGTAAGAGGGGTTCCTGCCGATTATATTCAAACCGCCAACTTCTCATTGGCTTCTGGTCAACCTACTGGTAGCGGAAGTTTTGGTGAAACGGGGCTATTGTCTTACATGGCCCGCTTGAACTATACGTTTAATGATAAATACATCTTAACGGCTACCTTCCGCCGAGATGGGTCTTCTACCTTATCGCCGGGTAATCAGTACTTCAACTACCCAGCAATCGGTTTAAGCTGGAACCTCATCGACGAGCCGTTTATGAAAAACCTGAGCTTCCTGTCAAATTTGAAACTGAGAGGTGGTTGGGGAATTTCCGGCAACCGAAACGTAGGGGCTTATGCTACCTTGGGAGCGCTTTCAACGGGTTACTATAACTTTGGTACAACGACGGCTGGACAGGCGCTTGCTTATACCGTGACCAGTCTGCCAGCGAGTGATTTGGGTTGGCAGTCCACGTCCCAGACGGATATTGGTTTAGAGATCGGTTTATTTAACAACCGTATCACGGGGTCATTTGATGTGTATTACCAAAAAACGAAAGATATTTTGCTTTCGGTCAACCTCCCCCAAAGTAACGGTGCAGGCTCAACCCTCAAAAATTTAGGAAGAACCGAAGGAAAAGGCTTTGAAGCATCATTGACGTTTGACATCTTCAGAAATAAAGGTGGTTTTAATTGGAGCACTGATGTGACTTATTTCTTAAACCGTGAAAAAATCACGCAGCTTACTACACCGTCAGAATTGGATAATAAAGGAAATTTCTGGTTTGTTGGTCATCCGCTTACTGTCATTTATGACTACAACAAAATCGGAATCTGGCAGCAGGCGGATTTGGATAATGGTACGTTGAAAAAACAAACATCACCTGTACAACTTCCGGGTGAAATCAGAGTGGAAGACGTTGACAATAACGGGGTTATTGATGCCAATGACCGTAAAATTATCGGCAATTTTCAACCTAAATGGGAAGGTGGTTTGACCAACAGAATCAGCTTCAAAGGATTTGATGTGTCGTTTGTCACCTTTGCTCGGATGGGAATGAAAGTAGTGGTTCCGTACTTATCGGGTACTTCAGGCGGCGGTTCGGGTTTTGGTTTCCTTAACCAAGGTCGTTCAAACCAATTGGTAATGGATTACTGGACCCCCGAAAATCCAACCAATGCCTTCCCTAGACCTGATGCAGGCGGCGGTGTACGCAACTTTACGTCTACGACTTCTTATCAAGATGGTTCTTTTATTAAAATGAGAAGTATCAACGTAGGTTATACGGTCAATGCCAAGGTACTTAACAAAATCGGGGTTTCTTCGGCCCGTATCTATTTGAATGCCACCAATCCTTTTATCATTTATTCGCCTTTAGTAAAAGCCAAGCTTGCCGTTGACCCCGAAGGAAATGGCTACGGTAACACCATTCAGGGAGGCAATTTTAACCGTTTCGTGACGGTAAATTTAAACAACCCTCCAGTTCGTCAATATACATTAGGTTTGAATCTTAAATTTTAATTCAAGATGAAAAAAATACATAGTTTAATCATTGCCTTCGCTTTATTTTTCTGTTTAAGCTGCGGAAAAATCCTGGAAGAGCATCCGCAATCGCAAATTGTCCCCTCATTTTTCAATAGTCCAGCGGGTGTATTGGGTGGTATTGCTGGGGTATACAATGAAATCCGCGGTCAATGGGGAACCGAAGGATTTTCTTCAGAAATGCAGGCTGGTACCGACGAATTTATTCAGGGTGCAAGTAGTGGCGGCGGCCCAATACATACATTTAACGGCCTTAACAGTACCAACTTTGGGTCGGCATGGGGAGCTGCTTTTACAAGCATCAACACCATCAACGGTGTATTAAAATTCGGGCAAAATATTGACTTGCCCGAAGCAACAAAAAACCAGTATTTGGCGCAGGCTAAGTTTTTGAGGGCTTTCTGGTACTTTTATTTGGTTCAGACGTGGGGAGATGTGCCATTGCACACTGAGTTTATCACCTTACCCTCGCAAAGCGCCAAAAGAGACCCCGCAGCTGAGGTATATAAGTTAATCATTAAGGATTTAACCGAAGCGGCGGCGGCATTGCCTGATAAGCCAACCGCACCCTTTTTAGGCAAAGCTGCTACTAAGCCCACAGCCTTGTTCTTTTTAGCAAAAGCCTACCTGACGCGCGGTTGGTTGACCAATTCGCAGGCAGACTTTGCGGAAGCTGCAAAAATCTCGAATGAGCTTATTACCAATAAAGCAGCTTACGGGCTTGATTTATGGCAGGATTTCGGCGACGCTTTTGTGCCAGCAAATGATTACGGCAAAGAAACTTTGTTTGTCAGCGACCACTCAAACGACGCCAAATACGGCTATTATCGACTAGGCTCTGGCGAAAGTGGCGGTTTTGCCAATAACCTAACGCCTTGGTTTACCAATTGGAACTATCCAAATAACAGCGGTATTAACTCTTTCGTAAACGCTGCCGGTGTATTGGTAAACTCTGGAACGTCAGGGATGATACGTGATTCGTACTATGGCCGCCCTTATGCCCGTATTCGCCCAAATAGTGTAAATCAAACCAATGGCAAAAATTATTTTCTTGATCAGGCTTTTGTAAAAAGAGATGTAGATTCACGATTTAACAATACGTTTTATACGGTTTATATCTCCAATACCGCCGTAACCAATACGCCAACGGCGGCCAATAATAAACGGGGTATCGGCTACACAATGCAAGTGGGTATTGATACCGCTGTATGGATTACGGATTATGAGGTGGTAGGAGCGCCGCAGTTTAATGGAACGAGACCTTTCAAAGGAATCATTGCTCCTCCGAGTACATGGAATGCTAATTTATATCCTGCCATTAAAAAACACATGGATCCAAGCCGTGGCAGTAACTTCAATGACCCTTCTACTCGCCCGGTAGTGATTACTCGTTTTTCTGAAGTGTATTTAGTAGGTGCCGAAGCATATCTTATGTCGGGAAACAAGGCAAAGGCTGCTGAACTGCTCAACGTGGTTCGTCAAAGAGCTGCCTATCGCAAAACCAATACGGCAGCTCAAAATGCCGCTGCCGCTGCTGCGATGACAATCGGCGCCGATGATGTAACCGTTGATTTTATTCTGGATGAGCGAAGCAGAGAATTTTTTGGTGAGTGGATGCGATACCAAGACCTAGTTCGTACCAAAACATTGGTAAGACGTATACAGGCTTGGAATAAGGAGGCATCTGCCTATGTCAAAGATTTTCATGTTCTAAGACCGATACCTCAGTCGCAAATTGACCGCACCGTTGAAGGTCCTCCTTTTACGCAAAATCCTGGTTATTAATTGAATATTGTAGATAAATAAGAGAACGACTGGAGATGTAAGAGGTAGGTGTCCTCTTACATCTTTTTAATTATTTAATAAAATGTTTGCATAATTTACGTAATAAATATAACTTTTCTGTCTTGAACTGATTGTTTACGATTATCAATTTTTTGAATGCATAAAAGCGGTAGTGTTACCATCACTATTTTTTTTGTACACATAAATGTGTCAATTTTACACATTCTATTTGTGTTATAAGTAATCAGTTCATAAACAGTCAATTACGTCACTATATATTGTATCAACCTGTTATTAATGAAACCATTTTTCACTTTTTGTTTACTGATTGTCTCTTTCCTGAGTTTTTCTCAGGAAAGTAAAAGCCTGAAACTTTGGTATACCAAACCCTCTGGCAACACCTGGGAAAATGCCCTGCCCATCGGCAATGGTCGACTGGGAGCAATGGTGTATGGAAATGTGGAAAAAGAAACGATTCAGTTAAATGAACACACCGTTTGGAGCGGGAGCCCTAACCGCAACGACAATCCGGAGGCATTGGCGGCCTTGCCAGAAATTCGCCAATTGATTTTTGAGGGAAAACAAAAAGATGCCGAGCGGTTAGCCAATAAAGCGATCATTACCAAAAAATCACATGGGCAAATGTTTCAACCCGTTGGAAATCTGCACCTCACCTTGGAAGGTCACGAAAATTACACCGATTATAATCGAGAATTGGACATCGAACGAGCCGTTGCCCAAACCACTTATACCGTCAACGGAACAAAATACACGCGGGAGATTTTAGCGTCTTTTCCCAACCAGGTGATCGTGATGCATTTGACAGCCAGTAAACCCAACAGCCTTACGTTTGTGGCTTCTTATGCTACACTTCACAAAAAAAGAGTAATCAATACGACAGCTCCAAACGAGCTCACTCTTTCCGGAACCACTTCGGACCACGAAGGAGTAAAGGGAATGGTCAATTTCAAGAGCATTGCCCGTATCAAAACCGTAGGTGGTAATGTGACTGCCAACGACACTTCCATTACGGTAAAAGGGGCCACAACCGCCACCATTTATATTTCTATTGCTACCAATTTCAATAACTACAAAGACATCAGCGGTGACGAGAACGCCCGGGCAACCGCGTATCTGGACAAAGCCTATCCTAAATCTTACGCCTCAATTTTAACTCCGCATATTGCTGCTTACCAAAAGTACTTTAATCGTGTTCGATTAGATCTCGGAAAAACTGAAGCGGCTAAACTCCCCACTGATGAGCGTTTGAGAAATTTCCGAACCGCTAACGACCCGCACATGGTGACGCTTTACTATCAGTTTGGTCGCTATTTGTTGATTTCTTCTTCTCAGCCTGGTAGTCAACCAGCTAACTTACAGGGGATTTGGAATAACAAAATGAATCCACCGTGGGACAGCAAATACACCATAAACATCAACGCGCAGATGAACTATTGGCCCGCTGAGAAAACAAACCTTGCCGAACTCCATGAGCCGTTTTTGAAGATGGTAAAAGAACTGTCGGAGACAGGGCAGGAAACGGCGCGTGTTATGTACGGAGCAAAGGGCTGGATGGCGCACCACAATACCGATATTTGGCGGGCAACGGGCGCGATTGACGGCGCCTTTTGGGGAATGTGGACGGGGGGAGGCGGCTGGACTGCCCAACACCTTTGGGAACATTACCTGTACAGCGGTGATAAAGCCTATTTGATTGAAATTTATCCCATTCTGAAAGGAGCTGCTTCCTTTTATGCTGATTTTTTAGTTGAACATCCAAAATATCATTGGCTGGTTATCAACCCGGGAAGTTCTCCCGAAAACGCTCCGAAAGCCCACGCTGGTTCGTCGTTGGATGCTGGAACGACGATGGACAACCAAATTGTTTTCGATGCATTCAATACGGCCATTCGAGCGGCCCAACTCTTGAAAAAAGATGCCGCTTTTGTCGATACGCTCAAAAATCTACGCAGTCGTCTGGCTCCGATGCATGTGGGGCAACATGGCCAATTGCAGGAATGGCTCGATGATGTAGATGACCCCAACGATCATCACCGTCACGTTTCCCACTTGTACGGGCTGTTTCCTGCCGTACAAATTTCACCCTATCGTACGCCCGAACTCTTCAATGCTTCGCGCACCACATTGATTCATCGCGGGGATGTTTCGACGGGTTGGAGCATGGGTTGGAAAGTCAACTGGTGGGCTCGTTTGCAGGACGGTAATCATGCCTATACCCTAATTCAAAACCAACTTACACCCTTGGGCGTCACCAAAGACGGAGGCGGAACCTACAATAATTTGTTTGATGCGCACCCTCCTTTTCAGATCGACGGGAATTTTGGGTGTACCTCGGGCATTACTGAAATGCTCATGCAAAGTGCCGACGGAGCGGTGCATTTATTGCCGGCCCTGCCTGATGTATGGCAAGTAGGCAGCATCGGCGGACTGCGGGCAATTGGCGGTTTTGAGGTAGTGACTATGGAGTGGAAAGACGGAAAACTGACCAAGGTAGCTATGAAATCAACCCTTGGCGGTAACCTTCGCCTTCGCGCCGCTAATGGCCTGAAATTGAGTAGCGGAGGAACGCTGAAAAAAGCATCTGGTCAAAATCCTAACCCGTTTTATGCCGTGGAG